>JBEKHU010000313.1:0-4891 GCA_050012115.1 Bryobacteraceae bacterium
CCGTGTGGAGATAGCGGTCGACGCCCGCCAGGCTGGCGTAGGAAATGAGACATCGTTCAGCCACTAGCGCGCTAATGCGCGTATCCAGGGCGGCGGCGAAAAGCGCCCACAGCGCGCCGGCGCCCTTCCCGATCAGGTCAACCCCGGCGGAATCCACGTCCGGCCGGCTCAAGGCATAATCCACCGTCCGGATCAGATCCTGTACGCGCATGCCGAACAGAGACCGGTCCATGGACCAGGCCATGTAAGCTGCCGCCGTCTCCACGCTGAACAGGTGCGCATACACGCCGCCGTCGAGATCCTGGCAGTGGGGCGGAGCCGTCTCGCCAATGCCGCGCACATCGAACGCAATCACGGTGCGCCCCTTGCACGCCAGTTGCTCGAGTACGCTGTACTCCATGCCGTCTTCCTGCTTACCGGCCTCGTTCGTGTAGAGGATGACGCGGCCGGGCGCCTTGCGTTCGGGGAGAAAGACCCAGGCGGGCACATAGATGCCCGGCTCCGAAAGGAACTCCACCTTCTCGATCACATAGCCCTTGCGCGGAGTCGTCACGATCCGCCGTGCTGCCAGCGGCACGCGGCTGTGCTCGAAGTGCAGCAGTGCTTTGATCCGGTCCGTGATCTCGGCGCGAAATGCCAGCCGCTCCGCGGCGTTGGCGGGAACCGGGCGAGGCGGCGGCAATTCCGAACCCCGCTTTCGAAGCAGCGAGAAGATCGTCTGCCCTTGGCCGGCGTAGCGCAACGAACCGTGCGGGGTGCAATACAGGCTCTCGGGCGGCTCGAAATGGAGATCCGGCTCGGTGGCCGGACCCGGGTGGCCATAAAACCAGCGGCAGAACCAGTCGGAGGTGTCGAGCCGGAGCTTGTAGGTGTAGGCGTGCGGGTCGGTGGCCTCGCCGGTGGCGAATTTCTCCGCGACGCCAAGCTGTTCGTAACGCCGCCGGATATGCCCGGCCGCAAGTTGGAAGGCGGGCGAATCGTCCTCGATGAGCGCCAGCAGGGGCCGGGGCGCAATGGCGACATGCAAATCGCACAAATCGATTCCGTAAACCGCAGCGGGAAACAGGTTCTGCTCCACGTCGGCAGGGCCGAAACGCTCTCCTGGGTCGATCTGCAACGGCCAGCGATGCCGGGTACCCCCCTCGTTAATCACGGCGCAGCGCACGCGTTCATCCAGGGCGCTGATGAACATCGTCAGAGTGCCGCCGCCGGAGTGGCCCGCGCAGCCGATACGGCTGGCGTCGACCTCGGGCCGCGTCAGCAGATAGTCGATGGCGCGCATGCCGTCCCAGACCCGGTAGTGGGTAAGATCCTGGCCCATGAGCAGCAGCACCTGGCCGGGCATGGAATGTTCGAACACCGGGTCGGAGATGTCGGCCAGCCCGGTTTGGGCGTCCCAATACTGGCGGCGCTCGCCTTGGCCGATCGGGTCGTAGGCGAGGACCACAAAGCCGTTGTGCACCAGGTTCTGATAGACCGCCTGGTAATCGGGCTGCATGCGTGCCAGCGAATAGTGGCCGCAAGGCGAAATGATCGCGGGAAACGGCGCGCGGCCGGTGGTGGGGATGTACAGATTGCCTGTCACCCAGAAACTCGGGCGACTCTCGAACATCAGGTTTTCGACCCGGTAGCCATTCCGCTCCTGGGTCCGGACCACGCTGCCATGCAGCGGATTCCGCGCCGGGAATCCATGAATCATCTTTGCCATGGTCTCGCGGACGAACCGGTTGCGCGCCTCCACATCCGCGCCGGTGCGGATTGCGTCGCGCACCGCGTCCCATTTCACTGCCAGTGCGTTCAGTCGTGCGGCAAGGTAGGCCAGCAACATGTCCGGAAAGTCCCGCTCATAGGATGGCTGCCCGGACTGGGCCATGCCCGACCCCAGCGAGCCAACCACAGGCGTCAGCAGGCCGCTCCATTGCATCAACTCGCGTCGACTGAGCTTCATCATTTGGACCGTGGTCCTTCGCCACGAAAAAACTTATTGTACTCGCCGAATCGTTTCAGGGCAGCCCATCGGACTGGGCGTGCGCTCGTGTCGTGCTTCACACAGAGTGACTGTTATTGAGAGCCTCGTCCACGCAAAGCACCACGGCATGCTCGGGAGGATTCATGTACGGACAGGCGGTGGCTTCCAGTCTTGCGCTGAAATCGGGATCGTTGCTGATCTTGAAGTGCTCCACGCGGCGCGGCTTAAGCCCATGTGCATACCAGATGCAAAGCACGCTGGCGTTGCTAATCCCAACGGCCGCGGCCAGGGTGCGCGTACTCCAATGCGTTGCATTCGCGGGCCGCTCCGGCGTGGTCAAGCGAAAACCTCGGCCACGGTCCAATGGGCGATGGAAGGTGTTCGACCGGGCCTGGTTGTGTCCTGCTGCAAACCGGCCAGGCGCAGCGCCCGTCACCACCGGCTAACGCCATCACTTCTGCCGGGCGTAGTATGCCCTCGTCAGCGCCAGAAGGTCCCGCTCCTTCGGCGCCCGGGCCAAGCCCTTCAACACACCCTCGCGATCCTGCTCGCTGCGCTCCTGCCCGAGTTTGAACTTGGCCTCGACTCTTTCAATCGGCATCTCGTAAGCGACAATTCCGGCACGCATGCCCTTCAGCTGGCTGGCGGGAAGTTGATCATAGTCCCACGCTCCGCCTCCGCCATACTTGCCTTCATTGCGCATCACCAGGCTCCGCAATCCGGCCGCCACAGCAGCATCATCGTCAATCCGGCGCGGGCTTCCCGTGACGTGCACGACCGCGAAATTCCACGTCGGCACAGCGTTCTTCGTTTGATACCAGTTGGGAGAGATGTATTGGTGCGGCCCGTGGAAGACGATCGTCGCCTGGCTTTTCAGAGCCTCGTTCTGAGGATTGGCCTTCGCCATGTGCCACCAGATCCTGCCCCACCCTTCCGGCGCGCGCTCGAGAATCGTCGGAACGTTAGTGATCTGCACCGCAGGCTGCCCTGTCACCACCATGGCGAACGAGAACTCCTCCATGAAGTCCAGTAGAAACGCCCGGTCCTTCTCGGACTGCCGCTCAGGGATGTAGATCGTCCCTTGCTGGGGCGCTTTTCCCGGCATTGCAGCCATCGTCATGCCAAACAGGAAATCTCTTCTGTCGCCCATTGCACGAGAATAGCAACCCGCTGGGCGGCTGAGTCGTCGCGACGTGGCGCCTGCCCGCATCGAGGGGCCAACTCACAGCCGTCGCGCGCCTCGCTCCGACTCCGCCGGTCGTGTGGTGGGTCTTCGCCCTCGGCGACACTCCGCCGGAAATCGAGATGGATGCCACGTGCCGCAGCCTCACCGGGGGTTGCCATCGGTTCGAGCTGTGGCGAATCTACTCGCCGGTCCGCCTCACCGCAGGTTCAATACCTTCAGCGCGGTGTCGCGGTACAGGCTCTTCAGGACCGGTTGACTCAATTCGAGGCCGTAATACGGCCACCAGATGCGGCCGTGCATGTACTCGTCGCCCGTCTCCAGCAGACGCCACCAGCCCCGGTACATCGCCTCGTCGCGCCCCATGTCGGTGCCGAACAGGACCCGATCCTTGTACCGTTCGAGGAATCTCCGCATCGTCCGCGGCTCGCGCCCCATTTCGTAGTCGCGCGCCGACACGTCCACATACATGTTCGGGAAACGGTCCAACAGCTTCGCGAGCGCCGCGGTGTCGTTGCCCTGGTTGCTGAAGTGGCAGAAGATGAACCTCGTCCGCGGGTGCCTGGCGAGCAGGGGTTCGCGCATCGCCAGCAGCTCTTCGTACGACGGCACATCCTTGCCGTACAGGCTGAAGTTCTGGAAATCCGGCGTGCGCTCCTGCTTCGCATCCAGCGGCTTCCAGCACGACGGGTGGTCGGCGAGATGGATATTCACGGGCATGTTCAACTCGGCGCACTTCTCCCAGTACGCGTCCAGGCGCGGATCGTCGAACCGCAGCCGCCTGGCCCTCGGCAAGGCGTCCTTCTCCGTCGCTTCCACGCCCCAGCCCTTGTCGGTGACCTCGCCCACGCCGCGCGCGCCTTTCTTGTAGACCCGCTCCAGTTCAGCGACTGCCTTCGCCGGGAAATCCGGATCGTCCGGCTTCGACGCGTCGAACGAATACCAGACCTGGAACCGCTTCGGGTACGACCCGAGAAACAGCTCGGCCTGACGGTCGAACTCCGCGCCGCTCGCGTTCGTGAACGCCACCGACATCTCGATGCCGACGTCGTCCATCGTCCTGACCCACGCATCCACGTCGGCTCTCGTCTTGATCCCGTTCATCGAAGAATGCGAATGCGCGTCGATCACCGGGTAGCGGGCCTTCTTTACCTCAGTCACCGGCACAACCAGGGACGACGCGGGGGTGTAGTCCTTCAGCAGGATCGAGTCCATCGGTCCGCCCATGACGGGGACGCCGTACTTCGTCGTCGTCTCCTGCCTGGCTGTTCCCGTCTTGGATGGCTCCGGACGGCTGCAAGCCGTACTCAGTAGAATCGCCGCCAGCGCCACGCACATCGTATTCCGCATCCGTCGTCCACCTCGCAATCCATGTCTCTCTCTGTCTCTCATTGCCCTACCTGATCAGCACCCGCCGGCCTTTCGGCTACCCCAACACCAGCAAGGTCTCCGCACTCGCCTTCCATTCTCAGCACTCGGTCGCGCATTTCCAGAATCCCGTCTGCGGCTTTGACGGGCCGTGCAGCAGGAACTTCGGAGTGCACTCCGGCCGCGTGGTCCCGACGCAGCCGAACACGACGAAAGCCGGCTCGCGCCGCAGATCCAGAAACTGCCTCGGCACACGAATCGCATTGGCCGCGCTGCCCGGCTCGGCGTTGCGCGCGGAGTTGCAGGCAGCAGTGATGCCGGCGGCGATGCAGTCGCCGCGGCCCGCGAGGCTCTCGAACGCGGATTGTTTC
>JBEKHU010000314.1:0-4890 GCA_050012115.1 Bryobacteraceae bacterium
CGGCTTCAAGCCGTTTCTCGACACGCAGGCGGTGGACTTCGTGCATCCGGATCTGGCGTTCGCGGGCGGATTCACCGGCACGCGTAAGATCGCCGACTACGCCGCGCTGACGCGGACGCCGGTGGCGCTGCACAATGTGGGCACGCTGGTGCTGACGCATGCTTCGGCGCACTTCGCGGCGTCGATTCAGAATTTCTATCGCAGTGAAAGCGCGCTGGGACGCCCGACGCACTACGTGGAGGATATGGCGGCGTCGAACCCGCCGGTGGTCCGCAACAGCCTGCTACCAGTGCCCAAGGGGGCGGGACTGGGGCTGGATCTGAATCCGGATTTCCTGAAGAAATACATGGCGGAGGGCGAGACGTGGTGGGGGTAGGGTCGCGCGGGTGACTGTGCCGCGCGACGGGTGTAGCGTAAAAGTTTGGTTACGGATTTGGCCGAAGTCCGCCGCCTGGCCGAGTCGAAGGAAGCGGAGAACCTGAGCTTCCGCCGCTACCTGCATGCCCACCACCATGACCGGGTTGAGCCGTTCCAAATCATCGCCAGCAGGATCGAAACGCAGATCGACTGCACGCAGTGCGCCAACTGCTGCCGCGAGTTGATCGTCGAGGTGACGCGGGTCGAAGTCGAGGCGATCGCCGCTTACCTCAACATGAGCGTCGGGGACGTGTTGCTGAAGCACACCAAGGCGGACCCGGAAGACTCGAGAAAGCGCGTGCTGCGGAACGAGCGCGACGCCTGCACGTTCCTCGACGGCAACCTGTGCCTGATCTACGAAGTGCGGCCGCGCCCCTGCCGGCAGTTCCCGCACGTGCATCCGGGAGAACATACGCTGGGCTCGCGGATCGAGTCGGCGTGCCGGCATTCGGTGGTGTGCCCGATTTTGTACCACGCGCTGGAAGAGTACAAGCACCAGGCGGGATACCACGAGCGCGACGGGCCGGCTGGGCCGGCGCCCACAAGCGGGTGATCAGCCCCGGCCGTCGTGATAGGAGTCCACGCCGGTGCCGCCGGTGCGCCAGCTCTGCAGGACGGCGCGGACCTTGGCAAGCTGGATTTCGGTTTCGGCGTATTCGTTGCGGGCGCTGTGGTGCTCGACGCTGTAGTAGCCCTGGTAGCCGGCGTTGCGCAGGTTGTTCAGCTTCTCGACGAGCGGGCCGGAACAGACGTCCCAGTCGATGTGGGTGTGGACGACCCAGGGTGCGATCTCGCGGTCGGCGATGTCCACCTCTTCCTTCGTTCCCCGGAAGCCGCTGATGTGGCAGCAGACGCCGAAGCCCGGGTGATTCACGGCCTGGATGAGCTTCTTCATGCTGGGCCACCAGGACTCGGGTCCCCAGTGGACCTCGGCGCCGGCCTTGAAGCCGTGGTCGTGGGCGTACTGCGCGTATTCGCGGTAGCGCTTGACGATGTGGTCGAAGGCTTCGTCGGTCCACTCCTTCGTGTTCTTGCCGCACTGGCCAGCGTCGACGCGCACGAAGCGCGCGCCGAGGATGCGGCCGGCATTGAGATGCGCCAGGGCGTTCTGATGCTGCTTCTCGCGCTGGGCGGGATCGTCGGCCCAGACGTGGGCGGCATCGACGGCCAGGTTGGGAACGATCAGCTCGCGCTCGTTGAGTTCATCGACAATCTTCTTCAGATAAGCTTCGTCGGTGCTCTTCAAAAAGCCGTTCCAGAGATCGGCGGTGTCGAGGTGGTAACGGTATTTGCAGGTTTCCAGGAAGCCAAAGATGTCCATACGGCCCTGTTCGAGCAGGCCGTGGAACGAGTAGGCCATAACGGAGACCCGCATGGGCAGGGCAGGGGCGGGCGCGGTAGCGGCCGGGGCGGCGGAGAGAGCTGGGGAGGCCGCGGCAGCGGCGGTGGCAGTGAGCGAACCACGCAGGAAGGTGCGCCGGGTGGCGGATGACATATCAGTTCCTTTTGAGGACCGGCTGTTGGGGAGGGCTTATAGCTCCCAGCCTTTGCGGTATTCGCGGACCAGGTACTTGTTGGCGTCGGGAACATTCGTGATCTTCATGTTCTGGGCGTCCCACTCGAGCCGCTTGCCGCCGACCCGGCAGGCGATCGCGCCGAGGTTGAAGGCCTCGGAGATTGGGCCTGCGTGGAGGAAGCTGGCCTCGTCCTCCTTGCCGCCGCGGCAGGCGGCCACCCATGCATTCAGACCGCGCTGCTCATCTCGATCGTTGTCGGACCTAGGCGTGGGCTTCTGGCCCTTGTGGGCTTTCATCTTCTTCTCGGGGATGAGGTGCGGTTCATCGATGTGGAATCCGGCCAGGATCTTACCCTTGTCGCCGACGAACATCATGCCTTCGGGGGTCAACTCCTGGTTGTCCTCGTAGAGTTCTTCGGGCGTCGGCGGCTTCATGCCACCGTCGTGCCACCACAGGTCGACGGGACCGAACTCAGCGCGAGCCGGGAATTTGAAGCGGATGGTCGAGGCCAGCGGGAACGAATAGTCGTTCTTGATCTTTGTACTGACCTGATCGACGAGCGTGCAGGCGCTGCTGATCGTCGCTTCGACGCTGACCGGAGCGCCCAGCTTGAGCGTCCGGAAGACGACCCACAGGCTGTAATGGCCCATGTCGGCGATGGAGCCGCCGCCGAAGTCATACCAACCACGAAATACCGCGTTGGTGTATTGCGGGCTATAGGGGCGATCGGTAGCCGGACCGAGCCACCGGTCCCAATCGAGGCCTTCAGGCACCGGCGGCCGCTCTTGCGGCAAAGTCTGGTACTGTGGCCAGACCGGCCGGTTGGACCAGTTGTGGACCGCGCGCAGCTTGCCGATGGCTCCGCCCTTGATCCACTGCATCACCTGATCCATCGAGCCCTGGTAATCCCACGGGATGAAGTGCGTGGCGACCTTGGTCTGGCGCGCGGTTTCGATCACCTTGCGCGCTTCGTCGAGGCGATTGGCGATGGGCTTGTGCATGGTCACATGCTTGCCCTTCTTCATGGCGGCGATCGCGATGGTGGCGTGCAGGTGATCGGGCGTCATGATCTTCACAGCGTCCAGATCCTTCTGCTTTTCGAGCAGCTCGCGGAAGTCGGCGAACGAGGCGCAGCCTTTGTAATTGTCCGAGGCGCGCTTGGTGGCGTAGTAAGTCTCGACGATTTGGCGGCCGATTTCGCGTCCACCCCAGATACCGTCCATCCCCTCGAGCCAGTCCGACTTGCCGAGGAACTTCCGGACGTCATCGCGAAGTCCGAACTTGTCCCAGTCCACGTAATTGTTGCTGCGCCGGTTGGGATCGCAGGCGGCCACGACCTGAATTCTGTCGTTTTTCAGCATCGGCAGAAGCTCGCGGATGCCCTGCGTGCCGAGGCCAATGTAGGCGACGGTGAGTTTGTCGCTTGGGGCGACGTAACCGGCCCCCCCCAGGACATTGCGCGGAACGATGGTAAAAGCCGCGGCGGTGCTGGCAGCCGTGGTGAGGAATGAGCGGCGATTTAAATCGGATGACATAACGGGTCTCCTGGCCCAAATGGATCACCAATACTCTACTCCTGCCGACGGCAGAACGGTGTTCTCGCGCCGCGGGATGCGATGAAAAGCAGGCACACGGGAGCGGAGTTCGAGCAAGCCCGCGCGTGCGGATCTGGCGCCTGGGGATGTCGAGGGCGTGGTCAGGGCCGCGGCCGTGAGCAGGCTTGCCGGCTGATATGATGGACCGATTCGAGAATCCCGAAACCTCGGGAGGGTGGATAATCGCATGATTGAAGTCGGGCTGAGCGCCAGCTCACTGGTTGTGGTGCTCTTCTTCCTGGTGGTCCCGCTGGCCGCCTACCTGTGGAGGCGCGGTCAGCGCCCGGGCCGCCTGGCGCTATCCTGCTTCGCGATCACCGTCCTCTGGTATGTGTCGCAGAGCACAATTCATGAAGCCTCGCACGTGCTCGGCATCGTGGCGTCCGGCGCGCCGGCGACATCCTTTCGAGTGATTCCGTACTCCTGGGAAGGCTTCTTTGCCCAGAGCTTCGAGGCCCCGGGAGTGACGGGAACACACTGGCAGCGGCTGATCCAGCTCGCGGCCCCCTTCCTGGTCGATGGCCTGCTGATGCTCCTGGGGAGCTGGGTGTTCCAATGGCGGCATGATTTCCCGCCGCTCGTGGGCGGGTTGATTCTCACCCTGACGTATCTGCGCTCGGTGTTCGACCTGGTGAACAACTACATGGCAGGCGTACTGGCCGGCACGGGCGACTATCAGCAATTGCTGAGCGGCTATCCGCCACTGGCCATTCATGCCTGCACGCTGGCGCTGATCCTGCTCGGGTTGTTGGGGACTTGGGCGGAGATCGGCCGAGCCCGGCGCACGGATGGGTAAGGGCCGTCAGAGTTCAACCACTACTTTGCCGAATTGCTGCTTGCATTCCAGGCGTTCGTGGGCGGCGCGGATGTCGTGCAACGGGTAGACGGAATCGACGACCGGGCGGACCGCGCCGTCGAACACAAGCTTCAGCACGCGATGCAATTCCCCCAGCGTGCCCATGAATGAGCCGAGCAGCGTCTGCTGCTTACTGAACAAGAAACGAAGATCGAGCGCGACGTCGTAGCCGGTGGTCGCGCCGCACGTCACCAGGCGGCCGGATGGCGCCAGGCACTCCCGGCTGCGGTCCCACGTGGCCGAGCCAACGTGTTCGAACACGACGTCCACGCCGCGTTTAGCGGTGAGCCTGCGGACTTCGGTGGAGACGTGTTCGTGGTAGTGGTTGATGACGAAGTCGGCGCCGAGTTCCTTGCAGCGCGCCATCTTCTCTTCGCTGCCCGCGGTGGCGATGACGCGGCCATGGAGCCACTTGGCGAGTTGGATGGCGGCCATTCCGACGCCGCTCGATCCGGCGAGCACGAGCACATCCTCGCCGGGCTGCAGTCTGGCCCGCGTCATCAAC
>JBEKHU010000315.1:0-4884 GCA_050012115.1 Bryobacteraceae bacterium
GAACAGCAGGAAGTCGAGGGAGATGAAGACGCCGATCATGCCGACCTGCTGGAGCAGGAACATGGCGTAGTATTCCTTGACGCGATCGTTGATCGACACCCAGGAACTGAAGATGGCGATGAAGCCCATGACGGTGGTGAGCATCACCATCAGCAGGGAGATGCCGTCGATGCCGACCAGGTACTGCACGCCGAGCGAGGGGATCCAGTCGGCGCGCTCGAGGAACTGGTAGCCATCCTTGGAACGATCGAAGCCCAGGACCAGGGGAATTGAGACCAGGAAGCCGGCGGCGGCGACGATGTTGGCCCACAGCCGGATGAGGAACTTATTCTCGCCGGGGATCAGGAACAGCACGAGCAGCCCGGCCAGCGGGGTGAAAAGGACGATGGAGAGTATGTGCGACGGCATGGTTTAGCGCACCCAGTAGTAGCCGAAAATCAGGATCACGCCGAGCACGAAGATCAGGGCGTAGCTTTGCAGGAAGCCGGTCTGCAGAAAGCGGATGGGGAACGAAAGAGCGCGCACGGTGAAGGCGCCGAGGTTGACCAGTCCGTCGACGATCCAGGTGTCCCACCACATGGAGATGGTCGAGACGAGGCGGGTGGCCCAGGCGGTGCCGTTCACGCCGCCGTCCACGACGCCCGAGTCGAAGCGCGCACAGGCGTCGCCGCCGCCGAGCGAGAGGCCGCGCACGAAGAGCAGGTTGTAGATTTCGTCGACGTACCACTTGTTGTAGAGCACGGGATAGAGCACGCCGCCGCTGGGGCGCTGTTCGGCGCGGAGCTTGCAGTACACGTGATGGGCGAGGTAGATGCCGCCGAGGGCGAGCACGATGGAGACGCCCATCAAGAACGCTTCAGCGGCGTGGGAGGCGTGTTCCGCGCCTTCCTGCGCGACGGTCCTCACCGGTTCAAAGACGGGCTCGAGCCAGTGTTCAAAACCCTGAAAGAAGGCGGGCAGACCGAAGAGCTTGGGCACGCCGAGCCAGCCGGCGAGCGCGCTGCCGGCGGCGAGCACCACAAGCGGGACGGTCATGGTGCGCGGCGATTCGTGGACGTGATGGCGGGTGCGCTCGTCCATGCGGCCCTCGCCGTAGAAGGTCAGGAACATCAGGCGCCACATGTAGAAGGCTGTCATGGCGGCGGTAAGCAGGCCGACGACGGTGAGGAAGCGCGAACCGAGGGGCGAGCTGTAGGTCTGCCAGATGATCTCGTCCTTGGAGAAGAAACCAGCGAGGCCGGGGATGCCGGCGATGGCCAGCGCGGCGATGAACATGGTGGCGAAGGTGATGGGGATTTTACCCTTGAGCCCGCCCATGCGGCGCATGTCCTGCTCGCCGCTCATGGCGTGGATCACGCTGCCCGCGCCGAGGAAGAGCAGGGCCTTGAAGAAGGCGTGCGTATAGAGATGGAAGATGGCCACCCAGTAGGCGCCGACGCCGGCGGCGACGAACATGTAGCCGAGCTGGCTGACGGTGGAGTAGGCGAGCACGCGCTTGATGTCGTTCTGCACCAGGCCGATCGAGGCCGCGAAGATGGCCGTGGCCGCACCGACCCCGGCGATGAGGAAAGAAGTCTCGGGTGTCAGTTGGTAGAGCACGTTCGAGCGGGCCACCATGTAGACGCCCGCGGTCACCATGGTCGCGGCGTGAATCAGAGCGGAGACGGGGGTAGGACCCTCCATGGCGTCGGGCAGCCAGACGTACAACGGGATCTGCGCCGATTTGCCGGTCGCGCCGATGAAGAGCAGCAGAGCGGTCAGGCTGAGCAGGCCGAAGTGCTGTTCCACGCCGAAGCGCGCCGAACGCAGCGCCTCATTGACGTCGGTGAACTTGAGCGAATCGGTGATCTGGTAGAGGAAGAACATCCCCAGGATGAAGCCGGCGTCGCCGATGCGGTTGACGATGAAGGCCTTGTTGCCGGCGTCGCCAGCGGACTTCTTGTTGAAGTAGAAACCGATCAGCAGGTAGCTGCACAGGCCGACGCCCTCCCAGCCGACGAACAGCAACGGATAGTTGTTGGCCAGCACGAGGGTCAGCATGAAGAAGATGAAGAGGTTGAGGTATCCGAAGAAGCGGTAGTAGCCGCCCTCGTGGCCCATGTAGCCGATGGAATAAACGTGGATCAGGAAGCCGACGCCGGTGACGACGAGGATCATCACGGAACTGAGCGGGTCGAGCAGGTAGGCGAAATCCACCTTCAACAACGGCAGCCAATGGAAGAGCGTGACCTGGTGGAGCTTGTGGGGCAGTCCGGCGAGTTGGATAACGGCACCGAGCGAGAGCAAAAACGAGACGCCGACCGCGCCGGGCGAGATGAGGCTGATGGCCGCCTTCGGCAGGCGACGCCCGAAAAAGAGCATCACCGCCGCGCCAACGAGCGGCACCAGCGGGATCAGCCAGATGAGGTCGAGAAAGCTTATCGTCACTTCTTCTTCCTAGGGGGGCTTACCATTTCAAAAGGTCGATCTCGTCGACCAGCACCGTTTCCTTGTTGCGGAACAGCGCGATGAGGATGCCGAGACCGACGGCGGCCTCGGCCACGGCGACGGTGATGACGAAAATCGCGAAGACCTGCCCGTTGAGCGATTTCAGGTGGCCGCTGAAGGCGACCAGGTTGATGTTGACGGCGTTGAGAATCAGCTCAATCGACATCATGATGATGACGACGTTGCGGCGTAGCAGGATGCCGAGGGTGCCGATGAGCAGCAGCGCGGCGCTCAGGACGAGGTAATGACTGGTGGTGATGGGGTGCAACATCTTCGTTTTCTCCGGTGTGCCGTTAGACCCTTTTCTTGGCCATCATGACGCTGCCGACGATGGCCACCAGGAGCAGCAGCGAAGCCACTTCAAACGGTACGAGGTAGTCGCGGAAGAGCATGTCGGCCAGTCGCTCGACGTTGCCGGCCGCTTCGGCCGCGTGCGGCGCGGGAAGCGCCAGCAGGTCGCGGCCTCGCGTCAGGAAAGCGACGAAGAGCGCGCCGGCGCCGGCGGTCGCCAGCACAGGGAGCAGCCAGTGCCGGTGGTAGCGCGCCTGATGCGCGGTCTGGTCGAGGTTCACCAGCATGATGACGAACAGGAAGAGCACGGTGATGCCGCCGATGTAGAGGACAATCTGCACGGCGAACAGGAACTCGGCCTTCTGCAAAAGGAAGAGGCCGGCGACGCCGGCCAGCGAGGTGATGAGCGCGATGGCGCAGTGGACCGCGTTGCGCAACGACACGGTCAGGATGGCGCCGGCGAGTGTGAGCAGCGCGAAACTGTAGAAGAGAATTGTATCGAGCATGGGCGGCAAGTCCACCAAACGGCGCCGGAGGTTCAACCCGGCCTGAGTCTCAAGTGCGAACCGCGCGAGCGCGCGCCTAGTATCTGTATTTGGTCGGCTTCGGGCCTTCCTCCAGCATCTGCCGGTCCCAGATGGCGCCTTCCCGCGAGTAATTCGCCAATTCAAAATCCTGCGTCAACTCCAGACAATCCACCGGGCAGGCGTCCTCGCACAAGCCGCAGAACATGCAGCGCGAAGTGTCGTAGGTGAAAGTCACCAGGTCCTTGCGCTTGGTTTCCGGGTTGCGTACCCAGCCCACGACGATCAGGTTCTCGGGACAGGCCAGAGCACACAGGTCGCAGGAGATGCAGAGGGTCTCGCCGTTTTCGGGATTGATGTTCAGCCGGGGCGCGCCGCGATAGCGCTCGGCCACCTTGGGCCGCGCGGCCGGGTACTGCTCGGTGACGATTTGCTTGGGGTGCTGGTTGCGGAAGGTGACCCACAGACCTTCAAGCAGGTCCACGAGGAAGATCGTTCTGAGCAGCCTTTTCATCGGAGCGTTTCCGCGGGGCCCGGGGCCTAGCGGTCAACCTCCCCCAGGACAATATCAATGGTACCGATGATCGCCACCAGATCCGCAACCAGAGCCCCCTTCGACATCTTGTCGAGCGCCTGGAGATTCACAAACGACGGCGGCCGAACGCGCACGCGATAGGGCAGCGTCGAGCCGTCGCTGACAATGTAGTAACCGAGCTCGCCCTTGGGCGCCTCGATGGAAACATAAACCTCGCCCACGGGCGGCTTGATGACCTTGGGCACCTTGGCCATAATCGGCCCGTCGGGGATGGAGGCCACGGCCTGGCGCATGATCCGCACCGACTGCCGCATTTCTTCCATGCGCACGATGTAACGGTCGAAGTTGTCGCCGCGGTCGCCCGTCGGGATTTCAAAATCGTACTTCTCGTAGCCGCTGTAGGGCTGCGCCTTGCGCAGGTCCCACTTCTCGCCGGAGGCGCGCAGCATGGGGCCGGTCACGCCGAAGGCCTTACAGTCGGCGGAGTTCAGAAAGCCCACGTTGCGCATGCGGTTCACCCAGATGCGATTGCCCGTCAGCAGTTCCTCATACTCGTCGGCCTTAGGCAGAAAGACGTCGCAGAAGTCGAGGACTTCTTTCTCGAAGCCTTCGTAGGTTTCGTACAGCAGCCCGCCGATGCGGAAAGCGTGCGTGGTGAGACGCGCACCACAGTATTTCTCGAAGATGTTCAGCGCCAGCTCGCGTTCCCGCATGCAGTAGAACAACGGCGTGATGGCGCCGATGTCGAGGGCGTGCGTGCCCAGCCAGATGAGATGGCTCGCAATGCGGTTCAGCTCGGTGAGGATGACGCGGACGACTTGCGCGCGCGGCGGCGCCTCGACGCCGAGAAGCTTTTCGACCGCCAGGCAGTAGCCGAGCCCGTTGGAGACCGACGCGACGTAGTCCATGCGGTCGACATAGGGCGCGAACTGCTGATAGGTGCGGTTTTCGCCTAGCTTCTCCACGCCGCGGTGCAGGTAGCCGATCACGCAGTCGGTGCCGAGTACCTTCTCGCCGTCGAGCTTGACGATCACCCGCAGCACGCCG
>JBEKHU010000316.1:0-4881 GCA_050012115.1 Bryobacteraceae bacterium
AATCGACGGCGGCCAGCGTATTGGCCACGGCCACGCCGCAATCGTTGCGGGCGCGAATGCCGAGCGGCGCGTCCAGGCGCTGCCGGACGCCGCGGCAGACCGCGGCCACCCGCGCGCTCAATACGCCGCCGCGGGTATCGTCCAGGATCAGCGCCGTGGCGCCGGCCTCGTGCGCGGCCGACAGAGCGTCGAGGGCGTGATGGGCATTCGAGGAGAAGGCGTCGAAGAAGTTCTCGGCGATGAGCAGGACGGTGCGGCCCTCGGCCACCAGGCGGCGCACCTGTTCGACCATCGGCTCCTTGTGCGCGTGCACGAAATCGGCGGCAAAGCTCACGACGCGAGCCTGTGCGGGCAGGTCCTCGAGGCGCCGCACGAAGACGCTGAGGCGCGCCTCGCGGGGTTCATAGCCGCCCAGGGAATCGTAAGTCGCCGGGTCCACTTCGAGAAAGTCGGGGCTCAGGTCGTCGAGCTGGCGCACAACCCGCAGACGGTCATCGGGCGCAATGCGCGTATTCAGCGAAAGCGCCAGCTCCGACAACGTCGTATCGAGCACATGAACTCTCACGGGAGTCTCCTCTCAGGCGTGGATCGCGACGGGCAGGGGCACGCGCCGGATCCAGTTCTCAAATTGGGGCAGACGCCCGCGGGTGGCCTCGGTGTAAAGACGGCGCAGCTCCGAGGCGACCGGGCCGATGGCGCCCGCGCCGACGCGGCGGTGGTCCACCCTGGTGACGGGGGCGACCTCCACTGCGGTGCCGCTGAAGAACAGCTCGTCGCAGACGTACAGCTCGCTGCGGTCGATACTGCGCTCGACCACTTCCAGGCGCAGGACGTCGCGCGCGAGTTCGATGACGCAGGCACGGGTGATGCCTTCCAGAATGTTGTCCGCCGGCCCGGGCGTAATCAGACGGCCGTTGCGGACCATGAAGATGTTGCAGGTGGCGCCCTCGGCGACGTGGCCGTTCTCGCTCAGGAAGATGGCCTCGTCGAAGCCGCAGCGGCGAACGTCGTCAGTGGCCAGGGCGCTGTTGACATAGGCGCCACAGATCTTGGCGCGGCCGGGAATGGCGTTGTCCTCGAGCCGGCGCCAGGAGCTGACGCCGGCGTGCAGGCCCTTGGTGCTGTCCATGTAAACGCCGAAGGGCACGGCGACGATGGTGAAGCTGTCGCGGTCGTCGGCGTGGACGCCGATGCGCTGGGCGGACTTCCAGACCAGCGGGCGCACGTAGATGTCAGAGTGGAAGGCGTTGCGGCGCAGCAGCTCGGCGGTGACCTCGATGAGCTGCTCGGCCGAGAGCGGGATATCCAGGTGCAGGATGCCCGCGTTGCGCTTCCAGCGCAGATAGTGGCCGGCCGGCTGGACAATCAGGATTTCATGGCGTTCGGCGTCCCAGTAGCCGCGGATGCCCTCGAAGACGCCCGTGCCGTAGTTCAGCGCGTGGGTGAGTACGCCGACCTGCGCCTGGGCCAGCGGGACGTAACGATTGTCGAAGTAAACAATCGTCGAAGGATCGTGTTCATTGGATGACATGTGCGACCTCCTGGCGGGCGGCGTTGCGGCCGGCGATGAGGGCCTTGCGGTCGAGCTCCAGCCAGCGCGCGGATTTGACGGTGCGGACGAGCGCGGCGTCGATCTGCTCGTCGGCGACCACGCCGGCCACCTCCAGCAAAGCGCCGAGCGTGACGATATTGCCGACACGCGTGTCGCCCAGCTCGTCGGCGATCTGAGTGAAAGGCGCGACCAGGAAATGCACGTCGTCGCGGCGGCAATCGCCGGGCAACGTGGCGGCGTTGTAGAGCACCCAGCCGCCGGGCTGCACGGCATGGATGAACTTGCGCAGTGAGGGTTCGTTCAGCGCGATCAGCACGTTGGGCACCGAGATGAGCGGCGAATCGATGGCGTGGGTCGAGAGCCGCACGTGGCAGTTGGAAGTGCCGCTGCGCATCTCCGGACCATAGGAGGGCAGCCAGGAGACGTGGAGACCCGCGGCCAGACCGGCCTCGGCCATCACTTCGCCGAGCATGAGCACGCCCTGGCCGCCGAAACCGGCGACGCGGATGCGCCAGTCGACGGGCTGCGCGGGATGCACGGCGGGCGGCTCGCAGGTATGGGCGGCGTCGATCTCGAGCAGCCGCGGGAACTCGCTCAGAGCGGGCGCCGGGGCGTGCGCGGGACGGGGCTCGCGCTCCTTGGTGTGGTCGCGGAAGACGCCGACGGGGAAGACTTTGGACAGCTCCTCGCGGACCCGCTTCTGCGCATCCAGCGGCGTGGCTTTCCAGATGGTGGGGCATGGTGAGAGCACTTCGATCAACGAGAAGCCGAGGCCGCGGAGCTGGTTCTCCAGGGCGCGCTTGATGGCCTTGCCGGCCTGCATGATGCCCTTGACATTGCCCAGGGCGACGCGCTCGAGGTAAACGGGGGCCTCGAGCGAAGCCAGCATCTCGCAGACGTGCAGCGGGTAGCCCTCATTGAAGATGTTGCGGCCGTAGGGGCTGGTGGTGCTCTTGACGCCGATGGGCGTGGTCGGGGCGAGCTGGCCGCCGGTCATGCCGTAAATCGCATTGTTGATAAAGATGACGGTGATCGGCTCGCCGCGGTTGGCGGCGTGGAGGATCTCGGCGGTGCCGATGGCGGCGAGGTCGCCGTCGCCCTGATAGCTGACGACGATAGAGTCCGGGCGGCCGCGCTTGATGGCAGTGGCCACGGCAGGGGCGCGGCCATGGGCCACCTGCACGTTGCCGACGTCGAAGTAATAGTAGGCGAAGACACCGCAGCCGACCGGGCTGACGAGCACGGTGCGGTCCTGGACGCCGAGTTCATCGATGGCCCGCGCCAGCAGCTTGTGCACCATGCCGTGGCCGCAACCGGGGCAATAGTGGGTTTGGTGCTGCAGCTCGCCCTTGCGGTCGAAGTTGCGGTAGAAGGACTGGGCGCGCTTCTGGAGAACGTTGAACCCGGGCATGGGCAATTCAGACATGGGCAACCTCCAGCGGCTCGGCGCTGCGCGCGATGACGGCGTATTGCGCGGCGATGTGGCGGACGACCTGGGCGACCTCCTCGGCGGAGGGAACGTTGCCGCCGGCGCGCCCGTAGAACTCCACCGGCCGGACTCCGTTGAGCGCGAGCTTCACGTCGTCGACCATCTGGCCGGTGCTGAGCTCGACGACGCCGAAGACCGTGGCCTGCGCGGCGAGGCCTTGGATGGCCTCAACAGGGAAAGGATAGAGCGTGATCGGGCGCAGCAGGCCGACGGGGAGGCCCTCGGCGCGCAACTGTTCGACCACGGCCTTGAGGATGCGGGCGGTGATGCCGTAGCCGATCAGAACGATCTCGGCGCCGGCGGTCTGATACTGCTCGCAGCGCACGGCCTCGCGTTCACAGCGCTTGTACTTGGCCTCGAGCTTGCGGACGTGCTGTTCCATCAGGTCGGGCTCGAGGTAGATCGAGGTGACCATGTTGGCGCGCGTTTCGGCGGTGCCCTCGACGGCCCAGCTCATCGTCCGCGGCTCGATCGCCTGGGCCATGAATTCGACCGGCTCCATCATCTGTCCAATAGCGCCGTCGGCCAGGACGAAGACGGGATTACGGTACTCGTCGGCGAGATCGAAGGCCAGCGCGGTGAGGTCGGCCATCTCCTGAACGCAATCGGGCGCCAGGACGATCGTCTTGTAGCAGCCGTGGCCGCCGCCCTTGACCACCTGGTTGTAGTCGCCCTGTTCAGGAGCGATATTGCCCAGGCCGGGACCGGCGCGCGTGATGTCGGCGACCACGCAGGGCAGTTCGGCGCCGGCGAGGTAGCTGAGGCCCTCCTGCATCAGGCTGATGCCGGGGCCGGAGCTGGCGGTCATGGCGCGCAGGCCGGCGGAGGCCGCGCCGTAGAGCATGTTGATGGAGGCCACTTCGCTCTCGGCCTGCAGGAAAACGCCGCCGACGAGGGGCATGTACTTGGCCGCGGCTTCGGCGATCTCGCTGGCAGGGGTGATGGGGTAGCCGTAGAAGGCGCGGCAGCCGGCCAGGATGGCGCTTTTCACGATGGCTTCGTTGCCCTTGATGAGTTGCTTCGGCATGGCGGTACCTCAAGCAGCGGCTTTGTCTTCCGAGGAACGCTTGTAGACGGTGACGGCGCCGGGCTCCGGGCAGGCGTAGAAACAAAGCCCGCAGCCGTTGCAGCCGTGGCCGATGTACTCGGCCGGATGATAGCCGTAGCGGTTCAGCCCTTCGGACAGGCGCAGGCCCTTCAACACGCAGGCCTCCACACAAAGGCCGCAGCCCTTGCATTCCTCAGGGTTGACGACGACGTATCCTTTGTCGGGCCTGGGGGTGGGTTCCATGGGAGCTCGGTGTTTCCTTTCTCAAAATGCCGCTCGATGAACTTCTAGGCTACCAATGCGTGCACGGGTTCCAGGTAATGGGTCCGGCAGGCGAACTCGTACAGCTCGTCGCGGAATTTCGGGTCGGCGATGGCGATGAGCGCTTCAGCGCGCTGGCGAATGCTCTTGCCGTGCAGATAGGCCACACCGTGCTCGGTCACGACGTAGTGCACGTCGGCGCGGGAGGTCACGACGCCTGCGCCGGGGTCGAGAACGGGAGCGATGCGCGAGATCGTGCCGCCTTTCGCCGTCGAGGGCAGGGCGATGATCGGCACGCCGCCCTTGGAACGGGCCGCGCCACGGATGAAGTCGGTCTGCCCGCCGACGCCCGAGTAAGGGCGCGTGCCGATGGAGTCGGCGCAGACCTGTCCGGTCAGATCCACCTGTAAGGCGGAGTTGATGGCCACCATGCGATCGTTCTGGGCGATGACGAACGGATCGTTGGTATAGCGGGTGGGGTGGAATTCGAAGAAGGGATTGTCGCGCAGGAAGTCGAACAACTGGCGCGTG
>JBEKHU010000317.1:0-4874 GCA_050012115.1 Bryobacteraceae bacterium
GGAACCGTCAGGGTCATTTTGCTGCCAGAGTGGATGAACGCCGATCGCCACCGTCTTGCCGGAGGTCGCCGGCGGGTTGCTTTGACCGGTCGTGTTGAGATTCGAGTACGTCAGGCCCGCCGCCGAATCGAGCAGAATCAATCCAGCATTCGCAGGCGCCCCCGACAGCAGCAATAACGCCGATGCCGCGACCCAAATCGGCAGTTTTCGCCCGTCCACGAGAATCTTCGCTCCTTCTTCGATATCTGCGCCAATTCAACATTAGCCACGCGTCTCCGGCGGCCACAATGACCCGGGATGCTGTCTTTGTACTAGTACCGGGGCATAATAGCCCAGGACTGTCCGGGCGTTACACCCCGCTTCCGACCGGCGCACGGCGGAAAGCTGCCGGTCCTCCTAAAGATCGGGCCGGATAGTGCCGATACTACGGGTGCCATGTCGTTAGATCGCGTCCTGTCGCAGGCGGAGATCGACAGCGTATTCCGGCGGATGCAGAAGGTCAAAGCGCCTGAAGACCCCGCCAAGAGGGCCCAGCCATACGACTTCCGCCGCCCCGATCGCATCGCGAAGGACCAACTGCGGGCGATCCACCTGCTGCACGAGAACTTCGCCCGCAGCCTCGCCTCCAGCCTATCGGCCTACCTGCGCGCCTACGTCATGGTCAATCTGGTCTCGGTGGAGCAGATTTCCTTTCTCGAGTTCACCCAATGCCTGCCTTCGCCCTCCTGCATCGTCTCCATGGGCATGCGGCCGTTCGACAGCAACGCCATCCTGGAAATGAACCCGAGCATCGTCTACCCCGTGCTGGAGATGCTGCTGGGCGGCAACGGTAAGACGCGCCTGAAAGTGGAACGGGAAATCACGGAAATCGAGCAGAGCCTGTTCGATGGCGTGCTGCGCATCGTGCTGCACGATCTGGAGGAGTCGTGGGCTCCCATTTCGCCCATCCAGTTCCGTGTGGAGAAGCATGAGACGGAGCCGCAGTTGCTTCAGATTCTGTCGCCCAGCGAGGCCGTCGTCGCCGTGGGCATCGAAATCCGCATCGGGGAACTGGCCGGGATGATGAACGTGGGCATTCCATCGATCATCATCAAGATGCTGCGCCAGAAATTCGACCAGCAGTGGTCCGTGCGCAAAGCGGAAACGACAGAAGAAGACCGCCAGCGGGCGCTGAGACTGCTGCTTCCGGCTCAGATCAAGTTCGATACGCGGCTGCAGGGCCCGACCATGGCGGTCCACGAGATGTTGGAACTGGAAGTTGGGGATGTCGTGGCCTTCGATTACCCGATCGGCCGGCCGATCGATCTGCTGGCCAACGGGAGGTTGCTGTTCCATGGCCGGGTGGTCGATACGGGGAGAAAGCGCGCCATCTCCCTTGACATAAGGCATGATCACGACTGAACTGCATGCCGCGCCCCGCCCGCTCTCCGCAGGCCGCCCCCGGCGCACAAGCGCGCGCGAACCGGAAATAATGGAGGGCGTGTACAAAACACTCCTGCCCGCGGCCGCCATGAAGCCGCTGTATGCGCTCGCCATCTTCCTCAACGCCTTTCTGCTGTTTCAGGTGCAGCCGCTGATCGGCAAGCTGATTCTGCCCTGGTTCGGCGGGGTAGCGGCCGTCTGGACCGTCTGTCTGCTGTTCTTTCAGGTCGCGCTGTTGCTTGGCTATTATTACGCCCACGTGCTCTCACAGCGCTGCCGGCCGCGCGTGCAGGGCCGCGTGCATGCCGCGCTTCTCGCGGCCAGCCTGTTCGCGCTGCCGATTCTGCCGCGCGACACCTGGAAGCCCACCGGCTCGGAGCACCCCGCGCTGCGGATCCTGTTGCTGCTGACGTTGTGCATCGGGCTACCCTATTTCCTGCTGTCGTCGACCAGCCCGCTGTTGCAGGCCTGGTATGCGAAAACGCGCCCGGGTTCGGCGCCATACCGCTTCTATGCGCTGTCGAACGCCGGCTCGATGCTGGCCCTGCTCAGCTATCCGCTGCTGATCGAGCCGCGGCTGTCGAACTCGCATCAGGGCACGGGCTGGTCGCTGGCCTATGCCGCCGCGGCCGCGCTGTGCGCATTCATTGCTCTCACGGTCCATCGTTCTGGGGATGTTCAGCCGCGACTGGCGGGCGCCGGCGCCGCCGCGGACGACAGCGCGCCTACGCAGGCCGAGTCGGGCGCTGCGCCGGATGGGAAGACCAAGGCCCTGTGGATGGCGCTCGCCGGATGTGGATCGCTCCTGCTGCTGAGCATCACGACCCACGTGACGCAGAACATCGCTTCGGTCCCGCTGCTGTGGATCATCCCGCTGGCGCTGTACCTGCTCAGCTTCATCCTGTGTTTCGAAGGCCGCCCATGGTACCGGCGCGCGCTATTCCTGCGGCTGCTGGGCCTGGCGCTGGCCTGCATGGCCTACGCCCTTTCGCCCTCGGTCGCGCCGCTGCCGCTCGGTCTGCAGGTCGGCCTGTTTTGTGGCGGCCTGTTCATCTGCTGCATGTTCTGCCACGGCGAACTGGTCCGGCTGAAGCCCGATCCGGCGCATCTGACCTCGTTCTATCTGCTGATTGCGCTCGGCAGCGCCATCGGCGCCGTCTTCGCTGCCCTGGTGGCGCCGCACGTTTTCAACGGTTACTATGAGCTGCCCGTCGCGCTCGGCCTCTGCGCGCTGCTGGTGCCCGTCCTCCACCGGCGCGATCCCGCGATCCGTCCCGACAACTGGATCGTCCTGCTGGCGCTGGCCTGTGCACTGGCCGCCTGTCTGGTTGTGATTGTTGTGCGCGACTCCGAGCGCGTGCGCTTGCGGGTGCGTAACTTCTACAGCGTGCTGAGCGTGATCGACCAGCTCGCCTCAGGCCGGCTCCAGCTGCCAGGCAAGACGAGTGCCGAAGCGCTCGAATCTCTACGCTTGCGCAAGCTGATGAACGGCGCCATCGACCACGGCCTGCAGTTCCTCGCCGCAGCCCGGCGGCGCGAGCCGACGACGTACTACGGGCCGGAGAGCGGCGTCGGCATCGCACTGCGCGCGGCCAATCGCTCCCACCCGGAGCCGCTGCGCGTCGGCTTGGTGGGGCTGGGCGCGGGCACGCTCGCCGCCTACGGCCGCCCCGGCGACCGCTACACCTTCTACGAGATCAACCCGCTGGACGTGGCGCTGGCGCGGCAGGAGTTCACCTTCCTGAGCGACTCGCGGGCGGCGGTGGACATCGTTTTGGGGGACGCGCGCCTGTCGCTCGAGCGGCAGCCGGGGCAGGCGTTCGACGTTCTGGCCGTGGATGCGTTTTCCGGCGACTCGATTCCGGTGCACCTGCTCACCCGGCAGGCCTTCGAGCTCTACTTCCGCCAGCTCCGGCCCGGCGGCGTGCTGGCAGTTCATGTCTCCAACCGTTATCTCGACCTGAAGCCGGTGGTCCAGGCCGCGGCCGCGCGGCTGGGCAAGGAAGCCGTGTGCGTCGACAGCCAGCCCGGCCACGATAACGGGGTCTACCACGCGACCTGGATCCTGCTGGGCCGCCGCGCCGGTTTCCTGGGACGAGACGAGGTTCTGCAGGCCGGGCAGCCATTCGCCCTGTCGGCGCACCCGCAACTCTGGACCGACGATTTCAGCAGCCTGTTCCCGCTTCTCAAGTGACGCCGGGCCGGACTCACGGGTCTAAGTGGACTCGAAAGGTTATAATGGCCCCATGAGCGGACTGGTGACTCTCGGAACGACCGTGGTCGACCTGTCCGCCCTGCAGGCCAAGCAGGAGCAGCTGTTCGCCATTCTGCGCTCGATGGGCCGCGTGCTGGTGGCCTACTCCGGCGGGACGGATTCGGCCTACCTGGCCTGGGCCGCGAAGCAGGCGCTGGGCGAGAATGCCGTCGCCGTGACCGCCGATTCGCCCTCGGTGCCCCGCTCGCACATGCGCGAGGCGATCGAATTCGCGCGCCAGTTCGGCATCCGCCACGAAATCATCGAAACCCGCGAGTTCGAGAATCCGGCCTATTCGGCCAACAATCCCGACCGCTGCTTCCACTGCAAGGACGAGCTGTTCCGGCGCATGGAGGAGATCGCCCCGGCTTTTGAGCTGCGTCTTTCCGCGGGCCAGGCGATCATTTACGGCGTCAACACCGACGACCTGGGCGACTACCGGCCGGGCCAGAAGGCGGCCCAGAGCCACGCCGTGAAAGCCCCACTGGTGGAGGCCGGCCTCAGCAAGGCCGAGATTCGCGAGCTTTCCCGGCTGGCTGGCCTGCCCACCTGGGACCGCCCGGCGGCGGCCTGCCTCAGCTCGCGCGTGGCCTACGGCACGGCGGTCACGCCGGAGAACATCCGGCTGGTCGAAAACGCCGAGGAAGCGCTCAAGGAACTCGGATTCCGCCAGTTCCGCGTGCGCTACCACTCGGCGGAGCTGGTGCGGGTCGAAATCGCCCGCGCCGAGCTGCCGCGCGCTCTATCGCTGGAGGTCTTCGACGAGATCTCCCGCCGGCTCAAGGGGTTAGGCTTCCAATACGTCACGCTGGACCTGGACGGCTACCGCCAGGGATCGATGAACGAAGTCCTGCCGGCAGCGGACCGCACTAAAGCCTAGCCAGCCACAGCCACGTCCGGTGCCTCAGCACCACCAGGAAGTTGTGGATAATCGGCCGCAGCAGCTGCATCCGCGCCGCCGCGGGCGTATATTGGCAGCGGAGGTTGGTCCATGTTGGACAAGAAAGCTGACCTCGCCGGGCCCGGGATCGGGGATTACGGCGAACTCGAGAAGATCCTTCCGCGGAACTACAGCTCCCTTCTATCGCCTAAGGAAACGCAGCAGGCCATCTTCGCCGCCAAGAACTACATCGAAGAGCACATGTGCAAGGAACTGAACCTGATGATGGTCACGGTGCCGCTGATTGTCGATGCCGAG
>JBEKHU010000318.1:0-4873 GCA_050012115.1 Bryobacteraceae bacterium
GGAAGTAATCCAGGTTCGAGCGGATGGCCGGCCAATCCGCGCGGATCCGCGCCGCGTCTCCCGCGTGGTCGTAATAACTGCGATAGCCCTCCACCATGTTCAGCGCGAAATCGTTGTGCGTATACGAGCCGGTATTGGGATATACGATGCGGAACCGTCCCGTGGAATCGAGCGACTGCCCGAACAGTTGCAGGCAGCGCCCCATTAACGCCTGATCGCCGAACGTCGCCAGATTGACGTGGTATTGGATGATCGTGTCCCGGCCGTACATGCCGCGCTCGCGCTGCGCGCAGTCGATAAACGCGTCCTCCATGTTGGCCCCCTGCGTGCGCTGGCACATCTTCCAGACTTCCGTCAGGCACGGGTCGGAGCAGTGGAAGGACCCTTTGCGCTGCGCCGGATAGTTCGCCGAGCGCAGACGCAGCGATTCCAGTTTGACGTCCTCGCGCGGATTGCGGACCGTGACCAGGCAATAGCGCGCGCCGCGTGGATTGGCCGGCGTCCAGTCGAAGGAATCGCCCGCGATCAGAACACGGTCCCCGACCGGGTACCAGGAAAACTGTTGGACGTGTT
This sequence comes from Bryobacteraceae bacterium, assembly GCA_050012115.1. GTDB lineage: Bacteria > Acidobacteriota > Terriglobia > Bryobacterales > Bryobacteraceae > CAIVVT01. Next base: position 574 of record JBEKHU010000318.1, read on the forward strand.
GGCCGTCTGGCGAAAGCCTCTCCGTGTAAATGACGTCCAGCGTGGCGCCCCGCGCGCCGCGCAGCCTGATACGCGGCAGCACCAGGTGCATCCACTGCAGGTCGAGCAGCAGTGCGAAACCGTGTGGATAATCGCTCAGGCGAAACGTACGGCCGTCGAGTGCGGCCGGCGCGATGGATTCCCACGAATCCTCGTACTCGTCCCAGCTTGTCTCGCGGCACGGACTCTGCGCCACGTCGGCGCGCCTGACGTTCACCCAGCCGCCAACGCTTCCCAGCGTTTCCTCGGGAGGATACGGCAGCGGCTTCGACTTCAGATGAGCCTCGTATTCGCAGGCCAGCAGCACCGGCGAATGGCGGAACGCGATCGGCGAATTCGGATCCTTCTCGGTCGAGAAGACGAAGCCGCGACCCGCCGGCAGGGCAAAGTATTCGTCCAGCCGGTCGTAGTAAGCGTCCACTGCGCCGAATATGTAATTCCAACCCTGATTGAGCCTCCACCGCTGATTCAGCCGCATCGGCCGGTCAATCGCCGCCAAGGCCTTCGGAGCCGGTGCGCCGTTGATCCAGTGCTGTCCGTGAAACACCCCCGCAACGATCGTCTGCTCCGCGGGCGAATACAGCCACGTGCTGAAAGCCACGAAATTGCTGTACTGGCGGGCGTCATCCTCAAAATGGTGTGGGACCGGCACGGAGAATGAATGCCATTCCTCGCTCTTTCGCAGAGCGAACACGGGCATGGGCGTCTCGATGGCCACGCTCTCGCCCGACATGAACGGGATGTTGCGCGGCTGCAGTTCGCCCCAGGCCTCCTGCTGTTCAATCTCCACGGCGGGCGTCCAGCCCGAGTCGTCGAACGCGGCCGTCCGCCAGCCCTCCTCTGCGTTGCTCTGGTCCGCCAGATCGGCGGCTTGCAGCGCGAAGCTGAGCTTGGGTGCGTAGCGCGTGCGGGTCTTGGACCTGGTCGAGCGCCAGGATGACGAGCCGGTCTTGAGATCGATGCTCCCGCCTTCGTGTTTCACTTCGCCCCAGGCGATCATCCCCCCGCGCACGGGCATCGCCTTGAAGGTCTTCAGGCCCCAGAAGTTGACTTCGATGGCGATGGCGTTTGCGCCAGGCCGCAGAAGCCTGGCGATGTCGTGTGTATCGTAGAGCGGAAACCGCGGATCGAAACGCACAGGTCCGAACTCGACGAACTCGCCGTTGACGAACAACTGGTACGTCGTGTCCGCGAACACGTGCAGCACGGCCGACTCCACTCGGCCCGCGATCCCGAACGTCCTGCGAAACTGCGCAAAAAGATTCCGGCCCTCGCCCTGGGCGTCATACCAGATGAAGCGCGCGCCTGAGGGTCGCGCCAACGGCTGAGCGATTGCATTGCCGGCCAACGCCGCGGTCGCGGCTGCGGATTTGAGGAAGTCTCTTCTGTACATGTCCCACCCGGAGGCCGCATCTTCGCTCACGCGGCGGAGCGGACCCCTCAGCGTTCTAACGGCTCGCTCATCAGTCTACTCGCGTCCCCGCCAGACGGCGGATCGTCGTCTCGCTCACTCCTGTCTCCTCGTTCCCGCCGGATGGTAAGGTGCTACCGATTCTTAGCTGGAATCAACGTACAGACAAAGACAGTAACTTCTTACTGTTTTGCCCCTCCTGCACCCACTCTAACCGCCGCTGCCGAGCACTTCGCGGGCCCACTCGCGGCAACTGCTTGAGCAGGTTGGGCGGGAGTATTCCGAATGCTTGTCACCGCGGTTTCAGCCGGGCGGATCCTCGGCTCGCAAGCGCCGGCCGCAGTCGTGCGTCGCGTGGACGCGACCGCCCGTTCCACTGCGCCCGCGAGTATGATCGATGCGATGGCTGAAATGACACCTCGCGAACGCTGGAAAGCTGTTCTCGAAGGCCGCGTCGCCGACCGGCCGCCGTGCGATTACTGGGGCACCGCCGAAGTGACCGCCCGCTTGCAGCGCGACTTGAATTGCCCCGACGAACGGGCGCTCTGGAAGTGCCTGGGCGTGGACAAGTGCATCCATCTCGCGCCGCGCCATCCGCGGGCCGTGGAAACTGACTGGCATCTGCAATCCCTGTTCAGCATCTGGGGCATCGTGACGCGCGAAATCGGATATGGGTCGGGGGTTTACTGCGAGGTCGCAAGCGGCCCGCTCGAAGCGGCCGAGACCCCGGCCGATGTCGAGCGCTTCTCCTGGCCGGACCCAGAAGAGTGGGAATTGGCCGGCCTTCGCGAGCAGGCGCTGGCCTGGAACGACTACCCGATTCTGTGCGGCTCCTACGAGCCTTTCTATCTCTATAGCCGGATGCGCGGCATGGAGCGGGCGCTCACCGATCTGATCGACCGTCCCGTCATCGCCGAAGCGGCTCTCGCCCGCATCCACTCCATTCATGAGCGCCTGTTCGAGCGCATTCTCTCCGAAGTCGGCGATCTGATCGACTTCGTCTATGTCGCCGAAGACCTCGGCACCCAGGAATCGCTGCTGATGAGCCCGGCGCTGTTCCGGCGCTTTCTGCGCCCGACTCTGCGCCGCATGATCGACCTGGCGCACGCCCGCGGAGTGCGCGTATTCCACCACGACGACGGCGCGATCCGCCCGCTGATCCCCGACCTGCTCGACATTGGCATCGACCTGCTCAATCCGATCCAGTGGCGCTGCCGCGGCATGGACCGCGCGGCGCTCGCCCGCGACTTCGGCAGCCGCGTCGTCTTTCACGGCGGAGTCGACAACCAGCAGACGCTTCCCTTCGGCAGCCCGGCCGACGTTCGTCGTGAAGTGCAAGAGAATATCGCCCTTTTCTCTGCCTGCAAGGGCTATGTTGTGGCGCCTTGCCACAACATCCAGGCCAATACGCCGACCGAAAATATCGTGGCGCTGTATGAGACGGTTCGAGAAAGAGGAGTGCAATGAGGAGATCAATGACGAGAGCAATCAAGCGTGCCCTGTTCCTGCAGGTCCTGTTGACATCTCTGGCCTTGGCACAAAGCCCCGTCAACCCGCGCCTGCTGGCCGGGTTCTGGCCGGCCAAGTGGATCGCCGCGCCGCGGACCGCGCCTTTCGATTACGGTGTCTACCACTTCCGCAAGACTCTCGAGTTGCCGGCGGCGCCCGGCCGGTTCCTGGTTTACGTCTCTGCCGACAACCGCTACCGGCTCTTCGTCAACGGGCGGTCCGTTGCCGCGGGGCCGCCGCAAAGCGACTTGCGGAACTGGCGCTTCAACACCATCGATCTCGGCCCATATCTGAAGGCCGGAAGGAACGTGCTGGCCGCGGTGGTCTGGAACGGCGGCGAACACCGCCCGATGGCTCAGATCTCCCACCGCACCGGTTTCGTGCTGCAGGGCGATTCCGAGCGGGAGCAGGCGGTAAACACCGGCGCCGGCTGGAAATCGTTCCGCAATCCCGCCTACTCGCCGCTCGACTGGCGCGATGTCGACCAGCGGCTGGGGTATCAGTACTACGTCGCCGGATCCATGGAACACGTCGATGGCGCGCGCTATCCCTGGGGCTGGGAGCAACCCGAATTCGACGACTCCGCTTGGCCGCCGGCCGAGGCGCTCGACCCCGGCGCACCCAGCGGCGTCGAGAGCCATCAGAAGTGGCAGTTGACTCCGAGTCCCGTGCCGCTCCTCGCGGAAACGCCCCAGCGCTTCGCGCGGGTGGCTCGCAGCCAGGGCGTTACGCCATCCGCGGCGTTCCTCGGCGGCTCGGCTCCGCTCACCCTCGCCGCGCACGCGCGCGCGACGATCCTGCTTGACCAGGGTGTGCTGACCACGGGTTATCCCGTGCTCGTCGCCAGCGGCGGCCGCGGGGGCCTGGTTCGGGCCACCTATTCCGAGGCGCTTTATGGCGACAAGAATAGGAAGGGCGACCGCAGGCAGATCGAGGGCAAGAAGGCGGTCGGGGTGTGGGATGAGTGGCTCCCCGACGGCGGCGGGAAGCGCGTTTTTCGCCCGCTGTGGGTGCGTACGTGGCGTTATCTGGAGCTGCAGATCGAAGCCGGCGATGAGCCGCTTTCGATCGAAGATGTCCGCAGCGATCTGTGCGCCTATCCCGCCGAACGGAAAGCCAGGTTCGCCTCCGACCGCCCGGTATTGAATGACATTTGGGACGACGGCTGGCGGACACTCCAGCTAGCCGCGCAGGATGTCTTCGTGAGCGATCTGTACTGGGAGCGGATCCAGTACGTGGGCGACACGAAGCTGCAGGCGCTGGCCTGGCTCGCGGCCACCGGCGACGACACGCTCTACCGCCTGGCGCTAGATCAATTCGCCGCTTCCCGCGCGACCTTCG
>JBEKHU010000319.1:0-4863 GCA_050012115.1 Bryobacteraceae bacterium
CTCGCTCATCAGCATATAGGCGCCCTGAGGATCCTGGTGGATGGTGCTGCACCAGTCCTCCTTAAGGTAGTCGACGCCCCAGGCGGCGTATTGGCGGGCATCCTGGAACTCATAGCCGCGGGAGCCGGGGCGGCCTTCGCAGGTCTTTTCGCCGGCATCGGAGTAGATGCCGAACTTGAGCCCTTTGGAGTGGATATGATCGGCCAGCGATTTCATGCCGGAGGGGAAGCGCTTTGGGTCGGGGACGATGTTGCCGTGGTCGTCGCGCGAGACCTGCCAGCAGTCGTCGATGACGACGTATTGGTAACCGGCATCCTTCATGCCGGTGCGAACCACGGCGTCGGCGACACTCTTGATCAGGTCCTCGTTGACGTTGCAGGCGAACTTATTCCAACTGTTCCATCCCATGGGTGGAGTGCGCGCCAACCCGTTGTCGAGGGCCTGTATCGCGGGTGTGCCGCAGAGCGCCAGGGCGGCCGCCAGAAAGGCGATGCGGGCGCGATGCCTGCGGCGAGGAGCGCGGGCGGAGACGGGGTTGAGTATTTGAGACATAGCTACCCCAGTATCTCAAGCCTGCCGGACGGCGCAAACCGGATTTACTCGCGCGCGCCGATGGCGTATCTTTGGAGCCGGGGTGACGCATGCAGAAGATGCCGCTGGCGGCCGGTCTGCTGGCACTGCTGGGGTGGAGCGCGGGGGCGCAACCGGCGGCGGTGGCGGTCGGTTTCGACTCGGTGATCCACCCAATCACGGTGGAGATTCTGACCCACGCCATCGAGCAGGCCCGGCGCGAAGGAGCGCCGTTGATCCTGGTCCGGCTGAACACGCCCGGGGGGCTGCTGGATGCGACGCAGACGCTGGTGGAGCGGATGAACGCGTCGCCGGTGCCGGTGGTCACGTTCGTAACGCCGTCGGGCGGGCGCGCCGCGTCGGCGGGGTTCATCCTGCTGCTGGCGGGCGACGTGGCCGCGATGCAGGCGGGCACGCACGCCGGCGCCGCATCGCCGGTTTTGCTGGGACAGGAGATGGACGCGACGATGCGGCACAAGATCGAAAACGACACCGCCGCCGCCGTCCGCAGCCTGGCCATGCGCCGCAACCGCAACTCGGCCGCCGCCGAATCGACGGTCTACCAGTCCAAGTCGTTCACCAGTGAAGAGGCGCTGGATCAGCACCTGATCGACTTCGTCGTGCGGGATGAGTCCGAGCTGCTCAGCCGGCTGGACGGCCGCGAGGTCACGCGCCCGAACGGCGGCCGGTTTGTTCTGCACACGGCGGGCGTCCGCGTAGTTAATTACGAACTGACATTACGGGAACGTGCCGTGGCCGCGATCGCCGACCCCAACCTGGCTTTCATCCTGCTGATCCTCGGTGGGTTGTTGCTGTACGTGGAGTTCAACATACCGGGCGCGGTGGCGCCGGGAGCGGCGGGCGCTATTCTGGTGGTTGTGGCCCTGCTGGCGCTGTCGGTGCTGCCGATTCGCGGGGCGGCGGTGGCGCTGCTGGTGCTGGCCTTCACCCTGTTCATCCTGGAGGCGAAGTTCGCCGCGCACGGGGTGCTGGCGGTGGGCGGCGCGATCGCGATGCTGTTCGGCGCCGTGCTGCTGGTCGAGGGACCGCCGGAGATGCGCATCCGGTTCACGACGGCGCTGGCGGTCACGCTGCCGTTCGCCGCGATCACGATGTTTCTGGTCTACCTGGTGGTGCGATCGCGGCTGCAGCCGCCCGTTACGGGCGTGGCCGGATTGCTGAACGAACACGGCGTCGCCCACACCGACCTGACGCCGGCGGGCACGGTCCGGATTCACGGCGAATTCTGGAGCGCCGTGGCCTCCACCCCTGTTTCCCGCGGCACACCCGTGCGGGTGTCGGCCGTGGACGGCTTGCTACTGAAAGTCGAACCCAAGTCAACGTTGCCCGGAAAGGAATAAGCCGATGGAACCCGTAGTGCTCGTTTTTGTGATCATCGTGGTGCTCTACATCTTCTCGTGCATCAACATCCTGGCCGAATACGAGCGAGGCGTGGTCTTCCGCCTCGGCCGCGTTCGGGAACGGCCGAAAGGCCCCGGCCTGGTCATCATCTTCCGGCCCATCGACCGGATGGTGCGCGTGTCGCTCCGTCTGGAGACGCTGGAGGTGCCGCCCCAGGATATCGTGACGCGCGACAACGTCACGGTGAAGGTGAATGCCGTGATCTTCTTCCGCGTGATCGACCCGCAGAAGGCAGTCCTGGAGGTGTCCAACTTCCTGTACACGACCTCGCAACTGGCGCAGACCACGCTGCGCTCGATCCTCGGAGAGGCGGAGCTGGACGAGTTGCTGAGCCAGCGCGAGACGCTCAACCTCCGGCTGCAAGGCGTGCTGGACACCGACACCGCCCCGTGGGGCATCAAGGTCGTCAAGGTGGAGGTGAAGCAGGTGGATCTGCCGGACAACATGATCCGCGCCATCGCCCGCCAGGCCGAGGCCGAGCGTGAGCGCCGCGCCAAGATCATCCATGCCGCCGGTGAATTGTCCGCTTCGGAGAAGCTGGCGCAGGCGGCCGAAGTCTTGCAGAAGCAGCCTGCCGCCATCCAACTGCGCTACCTGCAGACGCTGGTCGAGATCGGCGCGGAGAAGAACACGACGGTCGTGTTCCCGCTCCCGGTGGACATCTTCACGGGCCTCAGCCGAGTGTTGAACAAACTAGCCCCGGTGGAACAGGCCCCGCCGCCAGAGAAGTGATCCGTGGCGGGTCTCGGTCCGCCGGCCCGAGCCTTCGCCTTGCAGCCAGACATACAGCGGCGCGCGGCGGGCTTCGCGCTCGCCCAGACGCGTTCAGGCTCGAAGCGGCCTGGTATATGCTGTAGTGGCCGTCGTTTGGGTTTGATCCCGGCGGAATCTCGCGGCGCGTCCGATTGGACGCTGAAGTTTCGACCAAGGCCGGAGGCAACAACCGATCGAGTTGAAGCGAGCGCACCGGCGCGCTGGGTTCGGGCTGTGGAATGGCCGCCTTCCGCAGCCGGGACGCGCGCCGGGTTTGCGACCAACCGGTTGAGAGGAACGTGGTGTGTGTGGAACTGCCTTGATAACGCGATTCCAGCGTAGAGGATCTCAGAAAGAAGACGTGTTCCGGCCCACTGAAAGGCGGCGGAAGGGACGCCGACATGTAGGGCCGGCGGTAGTCACCTGTGTCTGCCTGCTGATGTTCGCTGCGTGCCGCCGGAACGGGGAACCGGGTCCGGCAAAGCCGATCAAAAGCCTGGCTGAGGTCCGGGCTCTGACGCCCGCACAGGCGCGCCGGGGCTACCCGGTGGAGTTTCATGGCATCGTCACGTTCTTCGACTCCCAGGTTGAACTGTTGACAGTTCAGGATGGGACAGCCGGAATCTACGTCGAAGTCTCAGGTGTTCCTTCCGGCCTGAGCCCCGGGCAGGCGGTGGACGTGCGCGGCTTCACGGGCTATGAAGCCAACTCGCCGGTGATTGTGAAGCCGGCGTTTCGGGTGGGTCCCAGCGGTGAACTTCCGGCTCCGAAGCGGCCGGATGCGCGGACGATTATGGAGGGGCAAGCGGACTACCAGTGGATTGAAACCACTGGGAAACTGCTGCCGCACTCGGGCGTGGACGACGCGCACGCCCGTTACCCGCTGCTGCTCGGCGGCCAGGCGGTAGAGTGTATCGTCGTCAGCGAGTCCGCGTCCGCCCTCGACGCGTTGGCCGGGGCGGATGTGACGGTCCGGGGCGTGCTGGTAACGATCAGAGCCGTCTCGGGTGAGATCCAACGCGTTCAGATCTATGTTTCATCTCCGGGCGACATCGCGCCTCGACGGACCGCAGCAACGCCCGGCGGGTCCGGGCAAAGTTCGCCGGAGCCGGTCCACGCCACGCCCGGCTTGCCCGTGTTGACGACGGCCGCCCAAATCAAGAGCCAGACGCGCAGAGACAACCGTTTCTACCCGGTTCGGATTCGAGCAGTTGTTACGCTCGCCGAGCCCGTATGGGCGGGTCTCATCGTGCAGGATTCCACAGCCGGCATCTACGTCACGATCACAGGGGGGCATGTCGAGCAGTTCAAGCCCGGCGACCTGGTGGAAATTGAGGGCTGCAGCGTTGGCGGCAATTTCGCGCCCTCGATCACCAGCCAGTCCACTCGGATCGTGGGCCATGCCGCGCTGCCCGCCGCACGGCCATTCTGGCCGTCGAAGCTGACCGGCCCCAACGAAAACGCGAGGACGCGCATCAGCGGCGTGGTCCAGTCGATTTCAAGATGGGAGAGCGAGGGACTGACGCTGAATGTCGCCGGGGACTCGGGTATGGTCCCCGTGCGGATCGTGCAGGCGGATGCGAAACGCCAAATCGACGACTGGATCGACGCCGAAATCACGGCCGAGGGCGTCGGCGGCCCACTCTTCGATCAGGAACACCGGATCTATGGATTCCAGGTGGTCACCCAGACGCTCGACCGGGTCAAGGTGACGAGAAGTTCTCCCCATGACCGATTCGCCGGCCCGGTCCTCCCAATCGAGTCGATCCTGCGCTTCAATCCCGATCGGCCCTTGAACCACCGAGTCAAGGTGGCCGGAACCGTGGTGCTGACGCGGAATGGCATCGTCTACGTGGCCGACGAAACTGGCGGCCTGCGGCTGCGCACCCATGAGGCGCCGGAAGTGCACGTGGGGGATAGGGTGGAGGCCGCCGGCTTCCCGCCGGTCCAGCATTTCAGGCTCGTCCTGGAGGAGGCAGTCCTGCGCCGGTCGGGCCCCGGCCGGATCCCGGCGCCGGTGGATATTCCGGCCGACGAGGCTACCGGCGGGCCGTATGACGCGCGGCTGGTGCGTCTGACGGCATTTCTGATTAACCAGCGCCTCTCCTTCGGAGATCA
>JBEKHU010000320.1:0-4856 GCA_050012115.1 Bryobacteraceae bacterium
CGCCGCACGCGGGGATGTATCACATCCCGTTGGAGGGGGTGCGGTACGGCAGGCCGGATTGCCGCGCGGAGGCCGGCGGATTCGTGCTGGCGCCGGTCAGGAAGAAGGCGCTGGAGCTGAGGTTTCCGCAGGGCCTGTTTGAGGAGGGCGGGTTCCGTGGCGTGGACGCGTACGATCAATTCCGCGAGGCCGCGCTTAAACTCGAGGACAACGGCTGTCTGCCGGTGGGAGCGGTCGAACGCATCAGCCACCAGTTGATCGGCGCGGTCAGCCTGGAGCCGCAGTCAGTCTACTACGTCCGCTACGGCAACACGATCCGCAAGGGCGCGATCAATCTGGAGGCCGGACTGCGCCTGAAGGTAGTCGCACCGCTGCTGAAGCCGGGCTATACGGCGATCAAGACGCAGCTTTCTCCCAACTCGAAGCCGGGCTCGCTCGAAGTGAACGTGGAGGGACTCGAGGGCTTCGAGACGGCGTACTACATGGTGCGCCCGCGCCGGGGCGGCGGGCTCGAATTCGCGTTGCTTTCGGTGGAGCAGAACCGCATGGGCGTCATCACAAAGGCATCCAAACCAAGCGCGTTCCATTTCGCAAAGGCGCCTAACGCGGAGCACTACCAACTGATGTTCCTGCGGCGTGTTTCCATCGCCGACCGCGACATTGCGCTGCTCGGCGCTCCCACCTGGAAACTGCTGCTCGAAACGGCGCACCGTTTCGACACCGTGGCGGGCGCCGTGAACGACTGCGACAAGGTTCCGGGTCTGGACTGCGTCGCCATGACGAAGCAGTCGGCGATCAACAGCGAGACGGGCGTGCTGGCCAACGGCAGGATGTTGTATGTGCCGGTTGGCGGCAACCTGCGGGACGTGCTCGGGGCGGCCGGCATCAGGGATGACCAGGATCAGGATAAGACGCTGGCAACGCTGAAGGTGGAGCGGCTGTGGCACGGTGCCCCGGTGCCGGTGGAACTCGATCATGGTAACGCGGGCGGGCTCGGGCTGGTGCTGATCGCGGGCGACCGCGTCAGTTGGTAGGGATGAGAAGGCTCAGGCCGCACGCCTGAGTTGTATTTGGGCTGGCGGACGACACGTGGGCGCTTCCACGGGCGAAAACCACCGCGGGAATGCCGGACCTTCGAATAAACCAGATAAGCTGCCGAGGAATAGTCGGCGTCCCCTGAGGCGCGGTGCACAATTAGCGGGTGGCGGGCGCGCACCCGCTCATTCACTTTGAGGGCTGTCGAAAACGGCCGCGGCGCGGCAGCTTCAGCCGGCTTTGACCGTCGGAATGCGCTCTTTCACCGCGGGCAGCGGCGGCAGGTTCGTGGCCGGCTGGTCCTGGTACCAGAAGGCGCAGGAGTAGAAGTTGTCTGCGCGGTCGTTGGCGTGGCCGTGTTCCATGGTGTGCTTCATGTAGCGCGTGAAGGTGACGGGGTTGTCGCCATGGAAGCGGTAGCAGCAGTATCGGCCGCCAGTGCGCTCCGCGCTCTGGATCAGCGGCGCGCCGTACTGATGATGCGAGAACGGCACCGCGTCTTCGCGCCCGCCGAAGTCCCAGCTTCCGCAGAAGTAGTCCTCCGAGCCGGTGCCGTTGATCACCGGATGGGACTCATTGTCGACGAAAATCATGTCGTCGCCCTCGCCCCACCACCACTCGCTGTTCTGCACGACGCCCAGCGTCACGCCGAGGAGATGGCCGCGGCCGCGGGTCTCACAATAGACGTAATTGAACTTGCCGTCGAGGTTCTTGCCATCGCTTTTGATCGCCGTGCAGGGGGCCGCCTGGCGGTAGCTGGCGTTGAAGTACAGCGCGTCGTCGGGCAGCGCGTCGAGAGCCACGAAGTCGATGTTCGAATAGAAGGCGCCGACGCGGCGCGTGCCCTCGTTGGTGATGGTGAAGCGCGCGCCCTTGCGGTACGGCATGGCAAAGTAGCTGTTCAGCGATTTGCCCGGTGAGCAGGCAATCCAGGCGCTTTCGAAGTGCACGTAGTCGCCCAGGTTGAGCCCGAAGAAATCGCCCACGGGCGTTTCGATGCTCGGTTTCTCCTGGCCGTCCCAATACCCGCGCAGGACGAGTTCCTTAAGGTGAAATGCGCTATCGGCGGCGATGGTGAACCAGACGTGGGTGATGATGCCCGCTCCGGACTGGTTGAAAACGTCGAGGGTCCCGCCGGGCGCGATCGGCCGGGCGTCGGCATTGCCGCCGGAGCGGTCGAAAGTCGACTCCTTCAGCGAGTGATAGTTTTGCGCCCGCGCATAGGCCGGCAGCACGGCGCTGGCTTGGCCGGCCCGCGGCGCGTTGCTCTGGGCCAGTGCGCTGGCGGAAGTGGCCGTGGCCGCCGCGCCCAGGCCCACGGTCCCCATGAACCGTTGCAGAAAGCTCCGGCGTCCTTTTGTCAGTGGCATGAATTCCTCCCTGGATCGATCGGGCATCATCCTATCACTATGGTGCGGCCAATTCTGGCGCCGTCGGCAGGCCGGCGAACCCACTGGCGGACACAAAGCGAGCGCAATCGTTCTTACCGGGCTACGGCGCGAGGCGCGGTGAGGCCCGGCCAGTCGTCGGTACGGAAAGGCGATGCCGGCAGGCCGGCGCCGTTGGCCAGGTTGGCGTCTGGATTATCGGCCCAGGCGTAACGCACCGCCACGGGGGCGGGGACCTCAGGGCTGGAGACCACGACTTCGTTTCCCTCAAGGCGGGCGTCGGCCCAGTGGAACTTGCGGTCGGCCGCGGCGATAGCGAAGCCGCGCGGGACCGAGCCCGAGCTGACAGTCAGACCCCCGCCGGTGTGCTGGAAGCTCAGCCGGATGGCGCCCGCCTCGATGCGCGCCGAATCGAAAAGCGGGCCGGAGAATTCGCCCGCGCGGCCGTAGGTTGTGCCCAAGGCCCACAGCGCCAGGCGCTCGGCGACTTCGGCCTTGCGATGGGGGTGGACGTTACCGGCGTCGCCCAGCCCCAGGGCCACGGCCAGACCGGTATTTGGCGCATTCTTCAGTGTCAGGAACTGGGCCTCGCGCAGCTCCGCCCAGTCGCTTTCGGAAGGCGCGTCGCGGCGCGGCTTGAACTCGGGCAACTGCACGATCAGGAATGGGAAATCGCCCCGGCGCCAGGCCTGGCGCCAACTGCCGATCAGGGCCGGCAGCAGCGTGCGGTATTGATAGGCGCGACCGGCGTTGCCCTCGCCCTGATACCAGATGGCGCCCCGAAAAGCATACGGCGCCAGGGGCGCGATCATGCCATTAAAGAGCGACCCCGGGGCCAAGCTGGCGCCGGCGGCGGCGCGTTGGGGCAGAATCTGGAAACCGCGCAACGCGGCGGGGGTGAAGGGCTCGCGGACGCCCCAGCCGGCCTGCTTCAAATCGGCGAAACGGATGGTGACGGGCTGCCAGTCCGCTGTGGCCTCAATGGCCGGGATGCGGTACTCGTCGGAATCATAAACGGCAGGCTCCAGGACATCGAAACGATAGACGCCCCGGCCCCGGCAGTAGAAGCGCAGCCCGGAGTATTGGCTGAGGTCGCGCACCATGTGGCGGCGAGCGAGGCTGCCGGTCAGGGTGGGGGATTCGTCGGCTTCGATGCCGCCGGCCAGGTGCGCGGCCAGACCCGGAGCGGCGCGGCCAGACAGCGCCAGTTCGAAGCGCGAATTGCGGACATCGCCCCAATTGAAGCTCCATTCAGGATGAAGAGGCTCCGTGCTGCCATCGACGCGCACAAGCTCGAAACCGTCAAAGTCAAGTTGGAACTCGGCGGGGTGGTCGGCAAGGGCGCGGACGCCGGGATTGGCGGCGTCCCAGGATTTTAGAATCGGCTGCAATTCCGGGCTGGCCGCCAGGGCCGCGGGTGAGGTCCAAACCTCCGCTTGCGTCCCGGACCAGGTGCTCTGGATCATGCCGACCGGCACGCCCAGTGCCTTGTGCAGCCGGCGCGCGAAGAGATAACCGACAGCCGAGAAGTTGCGGGCCGAGTCCGGCGTAAGTTGGCGCCAGGCGGCGTCGGGCGTGGTTTCCAGGGGCTGGAGGACGCTGCGCGACTGCACCTGAAAGAGCCGGATGCCGGCGTAGTCGGAGTCGGGAATATCCTCGGCGGCGGTGGCGGCCCCGGCCAGCGCGAAAGCCATGTTGGACTGGCCGGAGCAGATCCACACCTCGCCCACCAGGACGTCATCGAACACCACGGTGCGGTTGCCCTGGACGGTGAGCCGGTAAGGCCCGCCGGCGGGCGGAGCCAGGATGGTGAGATGCCAGCGCCCGGCGGCATCGGTGGTGGTCTGGCGGGCCTGGTCGAGGATCGAGACCGTGATGCGCTCCTGCGGATCCGCCCAGCCCCAGACCGGCACTTCCCCGCCCTGCTGCAGCACCATGTGATTGCCGAACAACGGCGGGAGCGTGGGGTTCGCGGAAGCGGAGGCGGTGAACAACAGAGCGGCGAGAGCGAGTTTCATGGTCCTTCGTATTGCATCACACGCAAGACCGGGATCACCAGAGCGACCCGCGTCTTCCAGCAGCTGCGTCGGAATCCTTGGCCGAACCATCTGGCGCGCAGGGCGCCTTTCGACAAGACACGGCGTCCGGAGGTTTGCCCTGAGAGTGGGTCCGGCAGTAACCTGACATTTCGCATGGATGAAATTCGCCTGATTACTCTCGATCCGGGCCACTTCCACGCCGCCCTGATTCAGAAGCAGATGTACCCGGAGGTGTCGAAGCGCGTCGCGATCTACGCGCCTCTGGGAATTGATCTGACGACGCACCTGGAGCGCATCGCGCGGTTCAATCTGCGTCCGCAGAACTCCACTTCGTGGGAGCTGGACATCCACGCGTCGCCCGACTTTCTCGCCCGCATGATGACGGATCGTCCGG
>JBEKHU010000321.1:0-5105 GCA_050012115.1 Bryobacteraceae bacterium
CTTCGCACAGACCCCGGCCACGACCACCACGGAGAAGACCACGACAAAGACCACGACAGAGAAGAAGAAAGTCGTGGCAGCGGTTCCCGCGCCGACGGCGCAGGAAATCGCCGACGCCAAGGCCAAGGGTATGGTGTGGGTCAACACCAGCAGCAAGATTTATTGCAAGGAAGGCAAGAACTACGGCAAGACCAAGCAGGGCAAGTTCATGACCGAGGACGAAGCCAAGGCGGCCGGCAACACGGCGGCAAAGGTGCCCGCGGCCAAGCCCGTAGCCAAGAAGAAGACCACCGCAGCGAAGTAAGTTCCAGCCACTCAATGAAGGCAAGCGGGCCGGCCACCGAGCAGGCCCGCTTTTCTTTGCTTTTCTTTTTGTCTTCAGCGCACAGCGTCCTTCAACCTACGAATGGACAATCTCCAGCGGCCGGCCGGCTGCGAATTCGTCAGTGTGGGCCAGACCACTTGCTGGCGCGGCATCGACTGTTGAGAAGCGGGGTGACCGCTCCCTCACGGTCGCGGCTCAGTCACATTGTCGCGGCTCGGCCACTCGCGGCTGATGCGAAGTCTTGTTTCAGAGCCGCGGGCGGCGGCGGAGAGCTACGCCGAGCAGAGCTATGGCGGAGGCCACGAGCAGTCCGCTGGCGGGTTCGGGGACTGGATTCACACCCAGAATGTCGTACGCTCCCTGCGTCTGGGTGCCTGCGTCCCCAGAATCGCTCCACATCGGGCCGGTCTGGCCGATGTTGTTCCACGACCAGGCGGCAAAGGTGTCGCTACCCGCGGAGGCCCACAGCCAGTATTGTGCGCCGGCGTCGAGAGTGATGGAGGTGCCCGGGAAGATGCTCTCGATCGAGCAGCAGGAGCCGAAATCCGTCAGCGACGTAATTGTCCAGGAACCGAGTTGGGAGCCCGGCGCTCCGCCGCTGTCGGAATACAAAGCTAGATCGACCGAAGATGTTCCTATAATCAATCCGATCGCCACGTCGATCTGAGTGAGCGCATAGGTGCCGGACGACGTAAACGCCATCGCCACACTATAAGCTTCTCCAGCGCCACTGCTCGGACCAGCAATCGTCCATCCAGTGCCACCGTCGTACAGGATCGAAGGGTCGGGGTTGAAGTTGCTGAAAATGGTCACCGGGTCAGCCTGCGCGGTCATAGCCGCCAGGAGGAATGCCGCTGTTGACACAACCGAAAAGCGAATTCCGCGCCGCATGGGAGTACTCTAGCAGAACTGCGGCGCGCGCAACAAGATAAAACCACCCGTTCTTCTTAAAAGAAGTCACCAACCGACCCTAATTGGTACGGAATGCGGTTTGTCGGGTTTCCTATAGCGCGCGCTGGACGCAGCGCTGGACGCAGCCGGGGCGTTCGGCAGGTGGGTTGGGATAGACTGGGCGGACATGAAGCCGTTTTCAATCCTATTGATGCTCTGCCTGGCGGCGCTGTTCCCGGCCCTGAGCCAGAACAATGCCAGTCCGTTCGCTGGTCGCTGGGACGTCACCATCACGACGCCGACGGCGACCTATCCAGGGTGGCTGGAAGTGGTGGACAAGGACGGCGCGCTGCAGGCGCGGGTGCAGCCGCGCGCCGGCGGCGTGCATCCGGTGGCGGGCGTGAAGATGGAGGGCGCGAAGCTCATCCTGACGCTGGAGGCCGGCTCGGAAGGCCATCCCGGCGCGCGGTGGGAGCTGAGCGCGGCGGGCGACCGGCTCAGCGGCGAACTGAAGCGCGGCGACAGGACCGCAGGCCAGGTGGCGGGCGTGCGCGCGCCGGCGATGCGGCGTCCCGCGCCAGCAGCATGGAGCGCGCCCGAACCGATTTTCAACGGCAAGGATCTCACGGGTTGGGAGCCGGACAACGCTGCGCGCAATCACTGGAAGGCGAAGGACGGAGTACTGGTGAACGAGGACAGCGGCGCGAATCTCAAATCGACGCGCAAGTTCGACGACTTCCAATTGCACATCGAATTCAACTGCCCGCAGGGCGGCAACAGCGGGGTGTACCTGCGGGGGCGCTACGAGATCCAGGTGGAGTACGAGAGCGTGCTCGAGGACACGCTGCACGAGATGGGCTCGATCTACGGCTACATCGCGCCGGCGGTGCGGATGCCGCACACGCCCGGGACGTGGGAGAGCTTTGACGCGACGCTGGTGGGAAGGATGCTGACGCTATACCGCAACGGCGTCAAGATCATCGACAACCAGGAGATCCCGGGCATCACCGGCGGCGCGCTCGACAGCCACGAGGGCGAGCCGGGGCCGTTCTACCTGCAGGGCGACCACTATGGCGTGATGCAGTACCGGAACATCACGATCCGGGTGCCGAAGCAGTAGCCCCCAGTTGCACGATGGCCTGTTGTGCCTTGACCCATTCGATACGTTCCACCGCAGCGCGCAGTGTCTTCGCTTGTACTCAATGCCCGCATCGGATCTCAGGGGCAACGTCCCTCGATTTGACTACTTTGTAGTCGGCAATTGTCTTAAGTTACTTATTTTCAACAAGGCTCACACGACCGACGCCTACGACGTAGCCACCGGCCCGACAACGCCGGTCTAGTTGTTCTTCGGCTGGCGCGCTGCCCGGCTAGAGCGGCTTGGGGCCTGAGGTGGATGACTGAGCGCCGGCTGGCTGGCTCGCCGGGCGCTTGACGGGGCCGGGGCGCTCGGGCACGCCCTTGTGGCGGATGTTCAGAAAAACGGCCACCATGGCCAGCTCGGTGTGGGTCGAGGGATCCACCAGGTAGAAGCGCATGCCGTCGGTCACTGAGAGACCGGTGGGCACGCTGCCCGAGGAGCCGGCGGAGGTCATCAGAGGGCCGTCGGGGGAGTTCAAATGCACCTCGACAGTGGCGTAGCCGGGCGCGTTCCAGGAGATGGTGGTCTGACCGGTGGTGGCGCCGCCGGAGACAGGGATCGGGTTGGGGCTAGCGGTGATCGTCGGCGCGGCGGGCGGCGTGGCGGAGATGACGAACCAGGGGGACATGGTCTGGGCGGGGTTGTTGAGGTGGATGCGGTAGCCGCCGGAGACGGCCTGAATTTCCGAGGCGGGGAGAGTGGCCGCGACGTTGCCGGCCCCGTCGAGCACCGTGACGACGGGCGCGGCGGCGTGCGTGCGCAGGGTCAGCCAGCACTCGACGCGCGTCATGTAGGTCGGGGGATAACCGCTGCCCATGTTGCCGGAGGGCGGAGTGCGGCCGACCCAACTGCCCCAGGACGGGCTGGCGTTGGTGGGGTCGATGGTCCAATAGCTGGAGTTGCCGAGGTAGTTCACGAGACCCTGGACCGTCGTGCTGCCGGCGGCCGGCGGCTGCTCGCCGGGCGAGGGCATTGAGCGCAAGGCATAGCCCGGGACGGAGACCAGCAAACTGCCCGAGCGCGCGATCGGGGTATTGTCGAGCGCGGTCACGAGCACGGTGGCAAAGGCGGCGGCGCCCGAAGCGAGCTGGACATCGATGGGACCGGAAGTGCGCGTATTGCCGGAGCCGATCGAGCCGCTGACGGCCGCCGCCTGGGAGGCATTCAGCAAGAACAGCTTGTTATTCGGGTCGAAGCTCAGCTCGCCGGTATCGGAGACGTAGGGCGCGGCGACCGGGTTGGTGGCGCCGGAGGGGAGCGCGTTCGTTGAATCCTTGGCGAGCTGGACGGCGCGCGTGAGCGGGCCCTGCTGCGGCAGGCCCAACTGGGTGGAGGCCCAGGTGGTCGGGGTTTGCGAGTTCACGGTGGCCTGCAGGCGCTGGGCCGCGGAGACGGGCACGCTCAGGAGCGCGGCGCTGGGCTTGACGGCGAAGCCGCGGAACAGCCAGGCCGACTGGCCGATCAGCGGGAACTTGGTCCAGTCGCCATTGAGGTCGAAGGCGCTGGGGATGGGGCTGTCCCAATTGCGCGCGCCGGCGTAGTCGAAGTGCATGATCGCGTCCCAGTCCTGAAAGGCGGCGAAGGCGGCGATGGAGAGGTCGATCTCGGTGCCGTGGCGGTTGGGCCAGGGCTGGTTGTACTAGCTGACGGTGTAGGGCCGGCCGGCTTCGCGGGCCCAGGCCATGTCGACAAACGACGACCAGGTCTGATCGGCGGCGGCCTGGTCCGCGATGTGCCAGTCCCAGGGATCCCAGGCGATGCCGGGAAACTGCGGGTGATCGATGTAGAAGTGGTTGTCCTGATAATCGAGGCCGTCCTGCGAATCGAGGATCGACAGGCCGCCGTAGTCCATCTGGGTTCCGGTGATGGGCACCAGCGGGTCGGTGACGGCGCGCACCGTGTCGCGGATGGTATTGACGTAGTGCTGGTCGACCCAGGTCAGGAAGGCGGCGTAGTCGTTGAGCCGCACCGGCGAGGGGTTGTCGGTCGGTCCGGGCAGAGTGAGATTCCCTTGCTCGAGGGTCTGTCCGGAGGCGAGGCCGTTCAGGCCGGCCTGCACCAGCGTGGCGGAGCGCACGTAGACGTCGGCGCCGACGCCATCGACCTCCATCATCGCGCGCCCGCCGTCGGGCTGGGTTGGATTCACCAGGATGTTGAAGGAGGCGTTGGCCAGAACCGTGAAGGTCTGCCACTGGTTGGTGACGGCGATGGAGTAGGGCGAAACCGAGTATCCGTCCCAGGGGGAATCGTCGCGCATCACCGACACGGGCACATTGGCGGTGGCGCCGTTGGCCAAGTCGGCGCGCGCCTGGAAGGTCCAGCGATAGTGGTTGCCGGCGGTCATGTTGAAGCCGGTCTGTTTGAGGAAGACCCAATTGCCACCCTGGATCACGTGGACCTGCTCGGTGGGGATTCCGTTGGTCGTGGTGGCGGTCACGGTGGCGACGGCGGGGGCATGGACCTCGAGCTGCCAGTTGCCGAGGAGCAGGTTCGGCCCGTCGGGCGTGGTCGCGCCCCAGGCCTGGGCGAGCGCGGCGGTGGTCTGATACTTGGCCAGCAGCCAGGCGTTCCACTCGTTCTGCAGCGCGGTGCGGTAGTCGCCCACGAGCACGGGATCGAGCTGGCCGCCTTGCCAGGCCTGAACGACGGAGCCTTCGTTGCTGATCTCGACCATCGCCAGCACGGGGTCGCCCTGCAACTGCAGGGCGTTGATCAGCCCCTGCGCGTACTGCTGCTGGAGCAGGATCA
>JBEKHU010000322.1:0-4850 GCA_050012115.1 Bryobacteraceae bacterium
AGCAGCTCCTCGGCCGCGCCCGCCAGGGTCTCCGCGATCGTCCCAAACGCGCCGGGATTGGCCAGGTATCCCAGGCCCAGGCTGGCGACGACCATGTTGGTGAAGCTCGACGTCATCGCCAGGCTGCGGTCGTTGGTCCGTTCGTCCAGAGTGACCACCAGCACCCGCGGATCGTCACGGAAGGCCGTGGCCAGTCGCCCTTGTGCGTTGCACGTCACCACCAGGTGCCGCACCTGCGGCTCCGTGTCGAGCAGCCACTCCACCACGCCGCCGCTCTCGGGACTGTCCCCCGACCGCGCCAGGGAAATCAAGGTCAACGGCCGCTCCGCCGGCATGCCGCTCCGGCGCTGCGTCAGCAGCCATCCCCCGCCCAGCGTGCAGGCCGAGATCCCGGTTGTGGCCTGCAGAGCGGGGTGCACGCACTCGCCGGCGTATTGCGAACTCCCCGAGCCCGTCAGCACAAAAGACCGGCACCCTTCGAGGAAGCCCTGCAGGCTGCGCTGCATCATGGCCACCGTTTGGGCGGTCTGAATCCATGTGGCGGGCTGCTGGCAAATCTCGTGCAGTGTAGAGCGGAATCCGGCCGCGGTTTGGGCCTCATCGGAAAGCTGCAGCAGGGCCCGCAATTCGGGCTGCTGCGCGGCCAACTGATTCATCCATGCGGAGGGGTCTTGATCGGGTCGAAACTTCACGATCGGCGTCAAACAGGTATCCTCGCTGAAAACGCAGTGTACCACCAACGCCGCTCCGCGAGCCTCGGCCAACCGCCTCTACGGAGATCATCAGATCGCACCGTGGCAACGCGCCGCGCATGGGCGTCGGGCGAACTCAGCAAGCTACAATGGCAGAGAATTCCCCGTCTCATGTCGCCCTTCATGTTTGACAGCGCGCCCATCCTTAACGCGGTCCAAGCGTATTTGAAAGATCCTGCCTCAAGCGTGAGCGTTCAGCGAGTCGTGGAGGGCGGCCTGCGCAGTCTGCCGATCCTGGTCGATCTACTGAGGGAGGACGCGCCGATCGCGCGCACCGAACTGCTCGAAGCGTTGTACAAGCGGGTCCTGCGGGCGGAGCTGACCAGACCGGTTTCAGGACCGGATGCGCGGCAGGTCGCGCGCTATCAGCAGCAACTGGGCTTCGTCCTGAAATACAAATCGTACGCCATCAAGGCCGCGACGCCGCTGGGCTATTCGATCTTCCTGCAGAACCAGGGCCAGGGTTTCAGCTTTCAGCACCACATCGTCCACAAGCTGGAGGTGTTTCACATCGTCGAGGTCAAGCCCGGCGGCTTCGTCTTCCTGTGCGACCACCACGACTGGGAGAAGGTCTACGAGAGACACGCCTTCGAGCGCTGGCTCGCCGGCGAACCCACCCCGGACTATGACCGCTTCAAATTCGTGCCCGACCCCGGCGACGTCTTCGTCATCTCGGAACTCGGCGTCGTGCACACCGTGGTCGGTTGCGTGCTCGAGGAATACGCGACCGTCTCCACGGACATGGTGAAGCGGCTGCACGACCAGAACGAGGGCCAGGCGATCCCCGCCTCATTCACCCGCGCCAATGCCGAGCGCGCGCTGCGCGCCATCCAACCGCCGCCGCGCAATCGGCTGGTGCGCGGATTCGGGGACCGGGACATCGAAGCGATCGACCCTGTTTCCATCCCCGGAGGCGAACAGATCGTGCTGTGCGATTCGTTCGTCAAGGCTGCGCGCTACCGGCTGCAGCCGGGCAGGGAAACCGGGCTGGGGCGCGAGCAGGACCGGGCGGTGATTCTGCGCGTGGCGCGCGGGGAGGGCAGCGTCGTACTGGCCGACAGCACGGAGCTGGGCGCTGCGCGGCCGGGCCTCGAATTCGGCCGCGGCGACCTGATTCTGATACCGCCCGGCATCCACTACGCTGTTCGCAACGAGGGCGCGGACGATTGCGAATTCTCGGGGCAGTGCATCGCGCCCGAAGTGGCCTTCGTCTGAAGATGTAACCGCGCCCTCTTACGGGTCGTGACCAGAGGGTGTATACGCATCCGAGCCGCGTCTGAAGGGCAGTGTGCTCTTTACCAGCTCAGTGGTACTGCAACAGCGTAAGCAGTTTGCGGTCGAGCTTGTGGCCGTGCCATTCCTCATACGCCACATCGGAGCGGCCGGAATCGAGCACGCCGAACGAGCCACGGAATTCCCATAATGCCCAGCCGATGTTATGGATCTTGAGGATGTCCAGAACGTCGCAGATCCATCGCAGAAAGATGTCGTGCGGCGTCCGGTTGAAGGCGCCGACTTCGCCGCAGTGCACGCCGATCCCCTGTTGCACCAGCCAGCCCCACGGCTCGTAGTGTTTTTCGAGCGTGTCGCGGCTGATCAGGGCGCTTCCGTCGCGCTTCACGGCCGGCCACCAGGGCGCCGGGAAGTCGCCGCGCTTGTCCACCCATCCCGCGTGATAGTGGCTGATTTCCGCCGGCAGGTAGCCGTGGACGCTCTGGGCGACGCCCGTGGGCATCATTTCATAGACCACCTGGTTGCCGACGTCGAGGCCGTCGATGATGATCGTGCGGTCGGGCGTGGACTCGCGGATCTTGTCGGTGGCGCGCGTCATCACCCGGCGATAGTCCTCGCGCGTCATATAGCCTGGACGCGGCGTTGGCGCTTCATTCACCAGGTTGAAGCTCAGCTCATTCGGGTTGATGTCCTTGTAGCGGCGTGCGAAGTAGTCCCAATGGAACACGAACGCGTCCTCGGCCTCCTTGTCGCGCCACAGCACGAACGGTTCGAGTTCAGGGTTGTTGATGCAGTAGCCGGGAGCGCGGTGAAAGTTCAAGTTGACGTGCAGGCCGTGGGCCCGGCCGAGTTCGACAATCCGGTCGATACCGGCGAACGCGCTCTCCTTGATCTTCAACACGTCCTTCGGCTCCGGCCGTCCTTTGTCGCGCCAGTCCGAATCGACCCAGTGCCAGTAGTCCATCGGGATGCGCACGAAGTCGAAGCCCAGGTCGGCAATCATTCGGAAGTCGTCCTCGACGATCTGCACCGGGCCCTTCTGGTTGCGGGCCTGGAAGAAATACAGCAGATTGAAACCGCGCCAGCGCGGCAGCGCGTTTTTCGGGGCGGCATGGAGCGCGCCCGGCGCCAGCGCTGCCGCGCCCAGGGCCGCGCCCACGAAATCTCTGCGAGAAAAATGTCGGTCCATGGCTTCTTGTCCCGCCACGAGCATATCGCAGTGGTCGGAAAGCGTGTCCGGTTGGGAACATGAGCGCCGCGCCGCGACTGCAATGAGCGTGTGAAAACACGGGTGACAGACGGCTGAAGTCCATGCGGCGGAGAGGAAACAGAGCGTGGATCGAGAGAATCGTGCGCACTTAGGACTGAGATGTCAGTCCCCGGTTTGCTCGCAGCGATGGTTGAATTGCCCGCGATCATATCTCATGCCGACGGCGGTGTCGAATCTAGGAGAATGATGCCCGCCTCGGTGAAGGACTCGCCCGGCCGGTGGGGCGGCAGTGAGTTTCCGCGTAGCCGGCGATTCGCCTGGAATCTTCGTTAAACCGCGTCGATCACAATGAGCGTGATGTCGTCCTGCTGAGATACGGACGCAGGTTGCCAATGCCGAATCTCAGAGAGGAGCCGGTCCGACAACTCAGACGGGGAGCATGACTGATTGCCGCGGAGGACGTGCTCCAGTCTGCTGTCGCCAAAGGCATCGCCGTTGGCATTCTCGGGTTCAGTGACGCCGTCGGTGTAAAGCAGGAAGCGGTCGCTCGGTACGATCGGCAGCGTACAGACCGGATACGCGTCGAACTCGGGCCGCACTCCAAACAGCAGGCCGTTGCTTTCGATCTGCTCCAGCTTGCCGCTTCGCCAGCGCAGGAGGGGCGGGTGTCCGGCGGCGGCATACAGCGCCGTGCGATTCTCCGTATCCAGCCACAGGTAGGCCGCCGAGACGAGCCGGCCGCGCAGTTGCCCGGAGAGGACCCGGTTCAACCCGCGCAGCACCGCTCCCGGGTCGCTGGCGCAAGCCGCCACCGTCTGTACGGCGACCTTGATCATCGACGCGATCAGCGCGGCCGGGACCCCATGCCCGCAGACGTCAGCCACCAGGAAGCCAGCGCGATTCCGATCGACGGGAATGAACTCGTAAAAGTCGCCTGCCACCTCAGTCATGGGAAGGTAAGCGGCGCTGATGCGGGCGTGGTCGAGCTCGGGCACGCTGCCGGGCAGGATCGAGGTCTGGATCTCGCGGGCGATGGAGAGCTCGTTCTCCATCGAGAGCAGGCGGCGCTCGTTGGAGAGCACCAGTTGCAGCGCGACGTAGCCGAAGGAGAACAGCAGAATCGCGAAACCGAGATGGTCGAGGACGCGCGGCCGATGGAAACCCAACAGGTGGGACAGGCTGTTCAACAGGGCTTCCGCGGCGAAGACGAACGTGCCGATGGCCAACACTCTGCGATTGGGCAGAACGAGATACTTCAGCGATAACCTTGGGACTGCAACAAGCATTACCAGGATCAGGAGAAAGCAGACCGCAAGCAGATTCAAGTACAGCATCAGTCTGTCGCTCGAGCCCGTAAGAGCGAAAAGAGTAATGCCTACGGCGGCAAGCCCCAGGCCTACACCGGCAGCCGCCTGTATGAGGAACCTGAGCTTGCCGCGGATCAGTTCCAGAAAAAAGAGCGCCGCCGGCACGATGATCAGGAACATCATCGCCGCGTAGACGTAAGTAGCGCTGACCTGCAACCAGCGTGGCAACACTGCAACCCAAGACGGGGTTCGGGTCAGTTGCCCGGCGCCGTACATCACGCTCCAGATGCCCAGCCAGGCGAAGATGCGCGTTCCGCCGCGCCGGCGCGTCAGGGCAATGAGGCAGGC
>JBEKHU010000323.1:0-4818 GCA_050012115.1 Bryobacteraceae bacterium
CATGGGAGGGATGGAGGCGAACTTCCAGCACTTCGCGCAGGGAAACCGACTCCAGCCCCGCCCGCACCAGCCCCAGGATCGCCTCGGGATCTATGGTCAGCTCGCGCCTCAGGATGCGCCGGGCGATCTCCAGCGCGAGTTGAACGACCTCGCGCTCGGTCTCCTTCCGATAGCGGCCGCGGCAGGCGGCCAGTTCGTCCAGGCTGCGGGCGACTCGCTCGAGGGGGGCCTGAAGCTCCTGGCGGGCCAGATTCCGGCCAGCCTCGCGCCCCGACTCGAAAGCCTGGGCGCGCTCCCGCTCGATACGGCTCTGGAACTCCCGCAGGAGAAGGTCTCGGATCCGTTCAGCCTCGGGGCCGGATGGCTCGCTTTCAGCAGGAGGGAAAGCCGTTGCGGCCTGTTCTGTCGAGGCGGCGTGCTGCCAGAGATGCTTCTGAAAGGATGCTTGGTCGCCGCGCACGATCTTAGACGACATATTGTTCGCCGACCGCGCCCTTCAGGCTGATGGCGCCCTCGGCCTCCATTTGCCGCACGACCGCGATGATCTGTTGCTGCGCCGACTCGACCTCTTTGATCTTGACCGGGCCCAGCGCCTCCATGTCTTCGCGCAGCATCTCGGCACCGCGCGACGACATGCGTTCCAGGAAGTGTTCCTTGAGCTGGTCGCTGGTCCCTTTCAGGGCGACCGTCAGCAGCTTGCGGTCGATGCGACCGAGGATCTCCTTCATGCCGTTCTGATCGATCAGCAGCAGGTCTTCGAAGACGAACATCAGGTGGCGGATGGTTTCTGCAAGCGCCGGGTCCCGGCTGTCGATGTTCTCGATGATCTCCTTGCTGCAAGATGAGTCAAGGCGATTGAACATCTCGGCCACGGCCCGTACACCACCGTAGGACTCGCGGCTCATTTCACCGAGAGCCTTGAGCTTCTGGCCGATGATGGAGGCGATCTTGGTGATGATGTCGGGTGAAATCTGATCCAGATTCGCCATCCTCAGGGCGACATCGGCCCTCAGATCGTTGGGCAGGGAGTAGAGCAGTCCGGCTGCCTGGGATGAATTGAGGTGGCTGAGCACGAGCGCGATGGTCTGAGGGTGCTCGTTGTGGATGAACTTGGCCAGCTGTTGCGGGTCCGCTTTCTGCAGTGCATCGAAGTTGGCCGTGTCGTGTCCCATCTGCTTGAGCAGGCGGTCCAGGATCTTCCTCGAAGCTTCCGGTCCAAAGGCCTTGGTGAGGATCTTTCGGGCATAGTCGATACCTCCCTTCAGGACATAGTCCTGTGCCATCGCGAGTTCGTAGAACTCTTCGAGAACCTGCTCCCCTTCCTCGGCGGAGATGCTTTGCAGCCGCGCAATCTCGCGTCCGATCAGGCCGACTTCGTCTTCATCGAGTTCCTTGAGGATTTCCGCGCTGACCGCGTCTCCGATACACACTGTCAGGATCGCCGCCTTCTTGGGACCGCCGATCTGAAGCTTCAGGGGCGTCTCTTCCTTGGTTGCGTTCCGAATCATGGGTCAGACGGCCTCTCCACTCAGCCATGAACGAACCAGTTGGGCCATCTTGCCAGGGTCCTTCTTCGCCTCTTCGAGGATGAATTTCTTGAAGACTTCGGCCTTGCGAGTGGTCGGAACGATTCTGAGAGACTGCAGAGCGTCGAGTTCGGCCTGCTCCTGAACCTGCCGGTTCTCGGCGAGCTGGGCCATGGCCCTGGCCTCGAACTCTCCCCGTGAACCGAGCTGCGCGGGCGTCGAGGTTCCAGGGGTGAGAGGGGGACCTCCGGCAGGCGCCACCTCCATTTTTGTCATTCTCCGCCTGAGGCGCGCCTTCACCAGCACCCCGACCGCGATCAGGGCAACGATGAGGAGACACGCTCCCGAAATGAGCCACAGCGGCGACAGCGAGCGCAGGCGAAGACTCAACTCATCCAGCCCAGTGGACGGTTTCGGAGTCCCCAAGGGCACCGGGCGCGCGGGCGGTTCGGGCGCCGGCAGGGCCAGAGTGGCATCGAATGGCAGCGTCTCGACGAGGACCTGTTCGCCACGGTTCTGCTGGAAGCCAATCACGCCGGAAACCACGTCCCTGACGACTTTCAGCGTGTCGGCCGAGGGTGGGTCCAGGACGCGCCTGGCGGACGGACCGACCCCTTCCCAGTGCACACCCTGATCGACGAGAATCGCCACGGAAACCCGCTTGACGGTCCCCTGCGGCAATTTGACGTGCTTGACGACGCGGCTGGTCTGATAAGTGACGTTTTCGGTTTTGCGCGAGACAGACCCGCGCCCCCCAGGCGAAGGAGGGACCGGCCGGGGCAGGTTGGAAGCAGTTCCCGGCACCCCGCCACTGGTCGTGGAGCCGTTGGACTCCTCCGTCTTCTGGGAGGTCAGCATCACGGAGTGGTCCGGGTCGAACGTTTCTTCGCTTTGATCGCCGCTGGTGAAATCGCATTCAAGAGTAACGCCGGCGCGATACTTCTCCGCGCCCAGGAGCGGATCGAGGGTAGAACGCAACTTGACCAACAGGTCGTGTTCGAGCGACTGGCGGTAATCGAGCATCGCCGAGGACGCGCCTGCATCGGTATCGAGCGGGCTGCGTGGTTTACCGAGCAGGTTCCCGTTCATGTCGACCACGGAAACCGATTCGGGCTGCAAACCTTCGACGGCGCTGGCGGCAAGGTGCTCGATAGCCAAGATGTTCTGCTGCGTCAATCTCGCGCCGGGCCTCAGACGGACCAGCACGCTGGCCTTGGCGGGCTGGCGCAGATCGCTGAAAACGGAATCCTTGGCAAAGGTGACATGGACACGGGCGCCATCCACCCCGGTGAGGGTCATCACGCTACGCTCGAGTTCACCCTCGATGGCCCGCCGCAGCCGGACCTGCTCGTCGAATTCAGTCGAGCCGAAGTTCTGCTTATCGAAGAGCTCGAATCCGAGATGGCCGCTCCTCGGCAAACCGGCGGCCGCCATGTCGAGCCGAAGTTCCGCGACACGCGCAGAAGGGACCAGGACGGCACCGTTGTCGGCCACTTTGTAGTCGACATTGGCAACCCTGAGTTTCTCGACAACGGCGGCGGCATCCTCGGGGGCCAGGCTGGCGAACAGCGGTCGCAGGTCGCGTTCCTTGTTCCAGCGAATTCCGAAGAAGATGCCCCCGGCGACCAAACAGGCGGCAACGACAATCAGGATCTTCTGCTGCAGTGAGAACTGATCGAGAAGCTGCCTGAGCTGATTCATGATCCCGTTCTCACATCTGCATCTTCATGATTTCCTGATACGCCGAAACGACCTTGTTGCGCACTTGCAGGAACAGATCGAAGGCGATGGCCGCCCTCTGCTGGTCCAGCGCCACCTTGTGAATCTCCTCGGTTTCGCCGCGCATGAAACTCTCAGCCGATGCGTGAGCCGCGCTCTGCATGGCCTCAACGCCATTCAGAGCGTCGGTCATGAACGTGCCAAAGCTGCTTGCGCCAGCCGGTGTCCCTTCAATTCCTTTGACGCCCTGCGGGGCGAGGATGGGTGAGGCAGCGGAAGTGACGGCGTTGACACTCATATCTTAAGCAGGTCGATGGATTTGGAGATCATGTCCTTCACCGCCGCAATGGCGGCGGTGTTGGCCTCGAAATTGCGTGAAGCGTCCATCAAGTCCACCATTTCCTCGGGGGGGCTGATGTGCGGGTAGGCGACATAGCCTTGCGCGTTGGCGTCTGGATGGCCGGGCTGGTATCGAAGCTCAGGCGGGCGGGTGTCTTCCACAATCTCGGAAACGGAGACACCGCTCGCGCCACCGCTAAGCGCGGACTGAAATATGGCGGAAAAGGGTGCATCGAGCTGATCGCTGCTGGCCAGGACGACGTCCTTGCGCTTGTAGGGGCCGCCATCGGGCGTGCGGGTGGTTTCGGCGTTGGCCAGGTTCTCCACGATGGTCTGCGCCCGGAGGCGTTGCGCCTGCATGCCCGAGGCGCTGACCGACATGAGGTCCAGCAGGCTCATCAGGATTTCCCTTCATCGATGGCCGATTTGACCATGCGCAGCTCGTTCTTCATCAGGTTGGTGACGAGATTGAAGCGCATGGCATTTTCGGCCAGCAGGCGGGCTTCGCGGTCCAGGCTGACATTGTTGCCGTCATTCTTCACGGTGAGGCCGGTCGGTTCATAAACGTTGGCGCTGCTGCCGGATATCTGAGATTCGAATTCAAACTGAAAGTCGATATCGCGCGTGCGGTAGCCCGGGGTATCCAGGTTAGCGACGTTGGAGGCAACGAGCTTCTGGCGTGCGCTCAGGAGATCGAGATACTGCTCCATCCGGTATGTAATCGGATCGAACACTTCGCTGACGTCAATGCACGAGGGATGCCAACCGGCCCGGTCGGAAGAACAGATTGTATCTATAGTAAATTAAATGGCTTACAGGACCAGTCGGAGTCGTAGAAGGAGGGATAGGCACGTACCATTTCAGCGGTTGTTTCGAGCGCTGTTCCAATTTGGATCAGCGGTCCCGTTCCGATACCCGGACAGGAGCGGGCGACATGGCGCCAGGCGCGGACGCTGACGACGAGTTCGGGCCAGAATGGAAACAGACGGCACTGTGTGGGCTTGGCCGGGTGGATCGAGCAGCCGCCCGCAAGCAGGAACGGGCATTGCCGGCCGTGCGGCTTGCGGAGTCTGAGAAGATGCGTCGTCCGATAGACAAATCGGTGCTCGAATTGGGCCGTTCTGAGGCCCAGGCGGGCTGCGGCGAGGCGCAGGTCCTTCTCGGTCAAATAAACGTAGCCCGGCTGTTCACAACAGCAGGTGCAGCCGGGTTGGGAGGCGAAGCGAAGAGCACG
>JBEKHU010000324.1:0-4814 GCA_050012115.1 Bryobacteraceae bacterium
GCGTCGGCGCGGGCCGCGTGCTCGAAAACGCCCGCGTGCACGACACCTTGGCCGAGGCTCTCGACGGCGTCTCGCTGGTTGCCGGCGCGACCGGCACCGAGCACCGCCAGTTCCACCAGCCCGTCTACCGCCTCGAGCGTGGCGGGCGCCTGCTGCGGCGTCATCTCGCCGCCACCCCGGCCGCCCTGCTATTCGGCTCGGAGAACCACGGGCTCTCGAACGACGACCTGAGCTTCTGCCACTGGCTCGTGCACATCCCCACGCGGGCCGATCATGAATCGATGAATCTCGGCCAGGCCGTGGCCGTGTGTCTGTTTGAGCTTGCGCGCAACCCCCTCGCCGCGCGCTGCCCCCCCGGCGCCGCCGAACTCGCCCCCAACGAGGAGGTCGAGCGTTTCACCGGCGTGCTGCTCGAGCACATGCAGGCCTCCGGCTATAGCGACTTCGGCCCCGGCCCGGCGACAGTAGAAAAAACCCGCCGCCTGGTCCGCCGTCTCGCTCTGCGCGCCGGCGACGTGAATCTCTGGACCGGCATCCTGCGTCAGGCCCTGTGGCGCATGCGCCGCGCCATTTCATCCGAACGGCTGCGGGATTAATGGCAACCGCTACCGCGACACTTCAGGAGCCGTCCCCGCGCTGCTCAAATGATTGAATGGATTTCCGACTCGTGCCACTGGCACTTCTATTTCGGCTTGCCCACCATCGGCACGAACATCACCGGGTACTCGTTGCGACTGTGGATTTTCCCCGACGCGTCCTTATCGATGACCACCAGTTCCTGCCACTCGTCGCCCACTGGCGCCACCAGCCGCCCGCCCGGTCGCAGCTGCTGGATCAGCGCCGGCGGCACATCCGGCGGCGCGGCGGTGAGGATAATGCGGTCGAACGGCGCCTGCTCCGGCCAGCCCAGCCAGCCGTTCCCGCAGCGCACCGTGACGTTCCGGTAGCCCAGCCGCTGCAGCAGCTCGGCCGCCGCTATGGCGAGCGGCTCGACGATCTCGATGCTGTATACCTGCTGCGCCAGTTGCGACAGGATCGCCGCCTGGTAGCCCGACCCAGTGCCGATCTCCAGCACCCGGTCCCTTGGCTGCGGGTCCAGCAGTTCGCTCATCGAACCCACGATGTACGGCTGCGAGATCGTCTGGCCGTGCCCGATCGCCAGCGGGCAGTCCATGTAGGCGTGGTTGCGCTGCGACTCCGGAACGAACAGGTGCCGCGGCGTCTCGCGCATCGCCCGCAGCACGCCCACGTGGCGCACGCCCCGCGCCTCGATCTGTTCCCGCACCATCTTGTTCCGCGCCGAGACCGGATCTTCCACGGCAAGCCTCGCCCCAGTCGCTTCGCCCCTCACGAGCCGCGACACAAACTGCCATCCCGCCACGACTCCGGCGGAATACAGCAACATGTTCAGCCGTCGCGTCACACCGTACGCCGCCCCGCCCCTAGCATAATCCCGTTCGGCTGGTTTGGCATGCCGTAACCCGCCTCTTAGGCCGGCGGCGAATCGTCGTCCCTCGGAATGCCCACCCTAGTCGTCGATGCCCGCCAGCCGTACCACCAGCATCTCGGAGCCGATGAAGACGGCATCCCGGATCTGCCCAGCCGTCTTGGCCTGCTCCGCCGGAGTGCCGTCCACGAACACCAGCCTCACCCGCCGCGTCGTGCGGAATTTGCGCAACGCCGCGGCGCACTCGCGCGAGTGCGACGGCCGGCGCGCCAGGTCGAGCACGACCATCGCCGGCTGTTGGTCCAGCACGCGCCGCACCCCGTGCGCCCCGTCCTCGCTTTCGATCTCCACGCTCCACCCGGCCTCGCGCAGCGCGGTCGCGCGCCGCTCGGCCGCTTCGGCGTTCCACTCGAACAGAAACAGCCTCCGTTCCATACCCCGGTTCCTCCCGTTGGATAACTCCCCAGGCGCCTCAACCGCACCCCCGTCGCTCGCCCATCGGCTCTAATCGACTCTCGCACACCTCCCGCGCCCCGTTGCACCGGCGCGCCTCCCGGTGATAGCGTGGCCGCGGGAGAATCTCCGATGTTCATGACGCGCAGACAGTGGATCACGCTCGCCGCCACCGCCCCGCTCGCTGCGGCTAAGGCCAAAGGCTACGCCCCGCGCATCGCCTGCGCCTGCTACGTTTTCGAGCAAGACTACGCCAAGCGCAATCAGAAGACAATCGATCACGTCGACGCGATCTTCGCCATCTTTAAGCAGGCCGGCTACCGAGCCGTCGAGCTCATGTCAGGCTACTTCCCCGCCGACGGCTCCGACCGCACCTTGGCCCTGCTCGACCAGCATGGCCTGATCATGCCCATCGTCTATATCGGCGGTCCGATGCACGACGACCGCTGGCAGGGCACCGTCGACCAGGCTCTGGCCCTGGCCGCCCGCGTCAAGCCCCACAAGCACCTCGAAGCGATCAGCTTCAACTGCGATCCCAAGCCCGCCCATGCCTCTAAAACCGACGCCGAACTCCAGGTGGAAGCCCTGGCGCTCGAGCGGCTCGGCGCGGCGCTGGGCCGCGAGGGTCTGCGCCTCCTGGTGCACCAGCACGCCCCCGAGATGGCCGATCACTCGCGTGAGTGGCGCTACTTCGTCAACAACACCACCGCCAAAAACGTCGGCCTGTGTCTCGACACGCACTGGGTTCTCCGCGGCGGCGACGACGTCATGCAGATCCTGCGCGAGGCCGGCCCGCGTCTCGGCGATATGCACCTGCGCAACTCCCGCGGCGGCGTGTGGCTGGAGGACCTCGCCGACGGCGACATCGACTATTCCGCCGTCGCCGCCGAGCTGAAGAAGTTGAAATACCGCGGCTGGCTGAGCGTCGAGTTGGCCTGGGACCCGAACACTCAATTCACCCGCGACCTCGGCGAAAACCTGCGCCGCAGCCGCGAGTACGCCGAACGCGTCTTCGGTGTGAAATAGCCCCGCTGCCCGAAGTTAGGGCTTCGGCTGTTTGCGCGCGGCGACCGGCCGACTCCAGGGGTGCCCGAAGATGATGCCGAATTCCGTGTAGTCCTGCATCTCGAATTCGATCTGGTGGAAGCCGGCCGCCTGCAGATTGTCTTCGATTCCGCCCTTGGTGAACAGGCGCATTTCCAGGGCCAGACCCGGCCCCCCGTGAAACACCAGATTGCTGAAGGTCTCCACGGTCCCGTCACGGCGCGTGTTCAGCAGACGCTGTTCTCCTCCGTTATCAGACAGGCTCCAATCTTAAAGCTGCGGGAAGTGTTCGCGAGTACGCCCCAGCGACGGCCCCGGTGAGCCGTCGAAAGCCATATCCACGAAGCGCTCCACCTGTCCGTCCGGTCTGCGATTGGTGATCACGTAACGTTCTTCCTCGCGTCCCAGCCGCCAGTCATAAAGCTCCGGGATCGCCGTGCTCGGCTCGCCGTCCCACACCCACGGCACCGTCAGCAACAACACGCCTGAAGGCTTCAGCAGTCGCGCCGAGTTCGCGAACGCCCGCGCCACGGGCAGCTCGACGTGCTCGAACACTTCGCTCGCAATCAGGAAATCCAGCTCCCCGAGCGGCGACGGATCGCACCGGATGTCCAGCCGCGGCGCGCTGGTCAATTGTGTGTTGCAGTACGTGAAGCGCTCGGCCAGGACAGCGGCGATCGACCGCGGGTCGGTCAGGCCGATTCCCTTGATCGATTTTCGGGCTGGGAACTCGGGCAGAGGGATACTGCGGTCGTACAGTGTGAGCGCAAGCCGGTGGACGAGCCAGCGAAGGCGGACGTTCGACCGGCATGCGTTGCACGATGGCAGTTCAGGGTTATTGTAGTGCGCTTGCTGAAAGACGCTGCGCTGTCCGCACACATTGCAGACGAACGCCACATCGGCTCGGGCTGGCCTCATTTGGCATCGCTGCAGGCGGCACTGAGGAAGGCTCCTGGCTCGTTGACGGGGCTTCCTTGGAAGACCTCCTTCATCGGGTAGGCCTCGCACCAGGACACCCCGGCAGCCGGGGATTGGGCCCGAACGGCTAAGACGCACGGCAGGGCGATCATGACACACGCATTCATGACCCCAGCGTACATGATCACGCCTTGGTCATGCCCGGCA
This sequence comes from Bryobacteraceae bacterium, assembly GCA_050012115.1. GTDB lineage: Bacteria > Acidobacteriota > Terriglobia > Bryobacterales > Bryobacteraceae > CAIVVT01. The sequence goes on from JBEKHU010000324.1 coordinate 4,070, forward strand.
TGCAGGCATATCGGAACCCGACAGTTGCGCGAGCCCGAAACGCTTTACGGCCACAACCCTTGGATGCGCGCGTCAGGGCTACATGTGCGGATAGTGTGTTAGTAGGCAACCTGAGGTCCGTCTGACCAACCTCCGAACAGGCCATCCGCCGCCAGCTTGGATCCCGGCGAAGGGAGGCTCTGAAAATGAGACCAGAAATGCCGCAGTTGAGCTCGCGATCTCTCGGATCATCTAGCGGCGCGAACTCACGGTTGACGGCCGCTAACGCTGGAGCAAATAACTGATCTTGAAAAAGAACTGCCGCCCGTCGTTGATAAAGCCGTACGGCGTGCGGATCGGGCCGTTGGTTCCTGCCGCGCAATCGGGCGCGCCTGGAATACGCTCGCAAAGTCCTGGAAGCAGGTTCTCCAAGTTGCTGTTGTAGCCCACGTAGAGTGCGGTGCCGGGGTGCAGCAGATAAGTAAGCAGGAAATCGTAGTTCATGTTCCTCGTCGTTTGGAGCGAGGACTCGGTTGGACTTGCCAGCAAGCCATTGTACTGGCCGATGAAACGGAACGACAGCTCGCGGTTCAGTTGGTAATTCCACTTCGTTCGAACAATGTGATTGGTGAACACGGAGTGGTTTGTCCGGTCATGCATCACGCGATCGAGGATGTAGGTATTGTCGATTTGAAGCCGCTTCTTGGGGCGAATTGTCATGGTTTGCACGAGACTGGTCTCGTCGGCTTCGTTTGGCATTTGGCCC
>JBEKHU010000325.1:0-4792 GCA_050012115.1 Bryobacteraceae bacterium
GCCATACTCGGCCTGGGGGCAACCTGGGAACTCGACCTGTGGGGCCGCATCCGCCACATGAATGAGAGCGCGCTGGCCGAGTATCTGGCCAGCGACTACGGACGGCGCGGGGTGGTCCTGTCGCTGGTGGCGAGTGTGGCACAAGCGTATTACGAACTCCTCACACTCGATCTCAGGCTGGACATCGCCCGCCGGACCGCGGAGACGTACCGCGGCAGTCTGAAGATCTTCCAGGAAAGACTGGATGGCGGTACCGCGTCCCGGCTGGAGACCACGCGGGCACAGGGCGCCCTGGCGACAACTGCGGCCCAGATTCCTGAGTTGGAACGACAGGTGGCGCTCAAGGAGAACGAAATCCAGATTCTGCTGGGCAGCACTCCCGGGCCAATCGACCGCAACGCCAAACTCCTGGATCAGACACTCCCGCCCGAGGTTCCGCCCGGCCTCCCTTCCGCGCTGCTGGAACGGCGTCCTGATGTATTGCGGGCCGAACAGATCGTTCGCGCGGCCAACGCGCAGATCGGCATCGCGCAAGCGGCGTTCTTCCCGACTCTCGGATTGACGACGGTCTTCGGCCGGATGAGCTCGCCGCTCGAGGCCTTCCTCGGCGGGAGTACGAACTTCTGGTCGGTGGCCGCAACCACCGCGGGACCGCTGTACGCCGGCGGCTCCCTTCGTTCCAGAAAACGGCAGATGGTGGCGGCGTGGGAACAGGCGCGGCTGGAGTACGAGCAGACAGTCATGAGTGCGTTTCGCGATGTCTCGAATGCATTGATCACGCGGCAGCGGACGGAGGAGATCCGCTCGGAGCTGCTGCGCGCCGTCGACTCCTACACCGAAGCTGTGACCGTTTCGCAGGAGCGCTACCTCGCCGGCAAGTCGAGCTACTTCGAGGTGCTGGACGCGCAGCAACAACTCTACCCCGCGCAAGTCGCGCTGGCCCAGACCGAGCTGAACCGTCGGGTCGTCATCGTCCAGCTCTACCAGGCATTGGGTGGCGGCTGGAATCTGAAAAGCACTGACTGGAGCGGCCCACAGGCGGCGGGGGCGGCGACGCCCGCGAAATGAGGCCGGCGGTGCGCGCTGAGTGCGCCTCAAAACCGGGCGCGGAATCCGGGCAGGACGCAGCCGTCCGCGACAAGTCACCAAGAGGCGATTACGAGCAGCCGCTGGTGCCGCCGCAGTTCTCGCACTTGTAGCAGGAGCCGTTGCGGGTCATCAACCCGCCGCATTCGGAGCAGACCGGGGCGTCATCGACGGCCGGCGCGAAGGGCAGTCTCTGCTGCGGCTCCGGTTCGGTGCGCTGCAGCGTCATCGGATCGCTCACGGCTTCGACGGCCGCCGCCTCGGGGCCGACGAACTTCAGCCCCAGCCAGCGGAAGATGTAGTCCATGATCGACTTGGCGATGGGGATCTGGGGGTTGCCGGTGTAGCCGCCGGGCTCGAAGCGCACGTGGCTGAACTTGTCTACGAAGAACTTCATCGGCACGCCGTACTGCAGTCCGTAGCTGACGGCGGTGGCGAAGCAATCCATGAGGCCGGAGATGGTGGAGCCTTCCTTGGCCATGGTGACGAAGATCTCGCCCGGCGTGCCGTCCTCGAACAGGCCGGCCGTGATGTAGCCTTCATGCCCGGCGATAGAGAACTTGTGGGTGATCGCCTGCCGCTCCTCGGGCAGCTTGCGCCGGATCGGCCGGTAGACGATCTTCTCTTCGATTTTGGCGGGAGCGATGGCCGGCGCGGCCGCCGACTTCTGCTCGCCCTTGCCACTGCCGGAGCTGAGCGGCTGAACGCGCTTTGAGCCGTCGCGGTAGATGGCCACGGCCTTCAGCCCGAGCTTCCAGCTCTCAAGGTAGGCATTCACGATGTCCTCGGGGGTCGACTCCTCGGGCATGTTGATGGTCTTCGAAATGGCGCCGGAGATGAACGGCTGAACCGCGGCCATCATGCGCACGTGGCCCATGTGGTGGATGAAGCGTTTGCTGTTGACCGAGCGGAAGCTGCAGTCGAACACGGCCAGGTGCTCCGGCTTCAAGCCGGGCGCGCCCTCGATGGAACCCGTCGAGTCGATGTGGGTGGCGATCTTCTCAACCTGCTCAGACGTGTAGCCCAGCCGGATGAGCGCCTGGGGGACGGTGTTGTTGACGATCTTGATGGAGCCGCCGCCGACGAGCTTCTTGTTCTTCACCAGGGCGAGCTCCGGTTCGATGCCGGTGGTGTCGCAGTCCATCATGAAGCCGATGGTGCCGGTAGGGGCGAGCACCGTGGTCTGGGAGTTGCGGTAGCCGAAGCGCTCACCCTGCTCGACGGCGTTTTTCCAGACAAGCTGGGCGGCTTCCAGAAGCGGGGTCGGTACGAGCTTTGCATCGATCCCCGCCGTGGCATCGCGGTGCATCCGCATTACGCCGATGAAAGAATCCTCGTTAGGCGGATAACCGGGGCAGGGTCCCACCACCTGGGCGACACGCGCGCTGGTTAAGTACGATTGGCCGCATAGGATCGCGGTCAGGACGCCGGCCCAGGCCCGGCCCTGGTCGCTGTCATACGGCAGGCCCATCGACATCAGCAGCGCGCCGAGGTTCGCATAGCCCAACCCGAGCGGGCGGAAGTCGTGCGAATTCTTGGCGATTCTCTCGGTCGGATAGCTGGCGTTGTCCACCAGGATCTCCTGCGCCAGGATGACCGTGTCTACGGCGTGCCGGTAGGCCTCGAAGTCGAACTGCCCGCCGGCGTTGAAGAACTTCATCAGGTTCAACGACGCCAGGTTGCAGGCCGAGTCGTCCAGGAACATGTACTCGGAGCAGGGATTGGAGGCGTTGATGCGGCCCGAGGCTTTCGACGTGTGCCAGCGGTTGATGGTGGAGTCGAACTGCATGCCGGGGTCGCCGCACATCCACGTCGCGTCGGCGATGGCGCGCATCAGGTCGCGCGCGCGGTGACGCTTGACGGGTTCGCCGTTGACCACGGACTTGGTCCACCAGTCCTTGTCGTCGACGACGGCCTGCATGAAATCGTCGGTGACGCGCACGCTGTTGTTGGCGTTCTGGAAGAAGATCGACGAATAGGCCTCGCCGTCGAGCGACGGATCGTAGCCGGCGTCGACGAGCACATGCGCCTTCTTCTCCTCCTTCGCTTTGCACCAGATGAACTGCTCGATGTCGGGGTGCTCGGCGTTCAGAATGACCATTTTGGCCGCGCGCCGGGTCTTCCCTCCGGACTTGATGACGCCGGCGAATGCGTCGAAGCCCTTCATGAAGCTCAACGGCCCGCTGGCGCGGCCGCCGCCCCAGAGCAGGCCGTTTTCCTCGCGCAGCGGCGAGAGATTCGTGCCCGTGCCCGAGCCCCATTTGAAGAGCATGCCTTCGGTCTTGGCGAGGTCGAGGATCGATTCGAGCGTGTCCTGCACCGAGTTGATGAAGCAGGCCGAGCACTGCGGGCGGTGCAGGGTCCGGTCCATCTTGCGGATGGACTCCGTGGTCTCGTCGTAGTACCAGCCGTAGCCGCGGTGCTCCTCCTTGACGCCGACGTTGAACCAGACCGGCGAGTTGAAGCACGCCTTTTGGGTCAGCATCAGGTGGGCCAGTTCGGCGCGGAAGTTCTCGGCATCCTCGAGGGAGGCAAAGTAGCGGTCGTTGATGCCCCACTCGGAAATCGTATCTACAACACGATGAACGAGTTGTAAGACGCTGGTCTCGCGTTCCGGCGAACCCATGCGTCCATGGAAGTACTTGCTGGCGACGATATTGGTGGCCGTCTGGGACCAGTCGGCGGGGACTTCCACGTCCTTCTGTTCAAAGATGACGGCGCCTTTGTCGTTGCCGATGGAGGCCGTGCGCCGCTCCCAGCGCACTTCGTCGTAGGGCGTGCGCCCGGCGGCGAGTTTGGCAGTAAAATAGCGCGGGAAGCGCAGCCCGCGGCGCTCTTCCTTCTTCAGGCTGCGCCGATAAGGGGTAGCCTGAACGCCAATTTCGACACTAATCTGTCCCATCATCCACTCCTGAGTAAGCGGTGAAGAGCATCCCCTGGCGGGGCGGCTCTACAGATTCTTGCAACCCTGATCCACTGGCAACATTACCCCAATATCTTGTGTGGGGTCAAGAGAACATTCTATATGGTGTGTCTATCCCATTGATCCTACGTGAGAAATTGGTTGTAGCGACCGACCAGTCGCCGATTCTCCTGGATCATTGCGCGCGAGCAGGCGACTGCTGTCAGAAAGGTGGGCTATGGCTCGCGAACGGCCAGCACCTGGTTGGTGCGCACGTTTCTGAGCATCTGCCGGGTTCCGTCCGGCCACAGGATTTCGATGTCGACCTGGGTGGCCTTGGCGGTGCCGAAATGAACAGGCGTGAGGCTGGACGAAGCGTAACCGACGTTCGAGGTCATCTGGTTGTACTGGTTGCCGATGCGGATGCGGGCGCCAATGCCGTCGCGGTTGCACTTCGTGCCCGTCAGCTTCAGGTCGATCCAGGTATTGTCGATCGGGCTCACGTTTTCCCAGAGCTCGGCGCGAGCGCCGATCAGGCTGACCACGACGTCAGTTTTGCCGTCGTTGTTGAAGTCGGCAAAGGCGGCGCCGCGGTGCGCGCCGGGCGTCTGGAAATCCGCTCCCGCTGTGGCTGAGAAATCGCGGAAAGTGCCGTCGCCGGCATTGGCGAAGACCGCATTCGGCAGGCGGTACTGGGTCGCCTCGAAGGCCTCGACGGTGTCGTTGACGTGCGCGCCGGAGACGAACAGGTCCTTCCACCCGTCGTTGTTGAAGTCGCACAACGCGGGACTCCAGCCGCTGCGG
>JBEKHU010000326.1:0-4789 GCA_050012115.1 Bryobacteraceae bacterium
ACGGCCATCCCCTTCGTTCTTCCATCGTCCGCGATGGAGGGCGTGACCCTGCTTGAGCCCCTCTACAACTCCGTCTATGCGGTCGACTCGAATTCCAGTCTGCTCTGGTATCTGCCTGGTAGCTATTACTACGGCACACGGGCGGTGCCGGGCGGCACCTTCCTTGTCATTTATGGAGATCTCCAACAGCTCGCGGTATCCGGCTTCCGGGAGTACGATCTTGCGGGCAACATCGTCAAGGATACAAACGTGGAACAGGTGAATGCGCTGCTGCAGAATCTGGGCGCGGACTTCACCATCACCTGTTTTCACCACGATGTTCGCAGGCTCGACAACGGGAACTACCTGATGCTGGCCCAGACCGAGCAACTCAGCGACGCGCAAGGTCCGGGTCTCGACATCCTGGGAGACGTGGTCCTGCTCATGGACAATAACCTGCAAGTCCTCTGGACTTGGAATTCATTCGACCACCTGGACGTGACACGAAAGGCGGTTCTGGGTGAGACATGCCCGACGTTCGTGCCCGGGTGCGTCGGGTTCCTTGCGTCCGTTGCGAACGACTGGACACATAGCAACTCGGTTTCTGTGACGCCCGACGGAAATATCATCGTGTCCTCGCGGCACCAGGATTTTGTGTATAAGATCGCTTTCCAGAATGGCGCCGGCAACGGTCACGTGATATGGAAGCTCGGCAAGGATGGCGACTTCACCTGGTACTCCGGCGACCCTTATCCCTGGCAGTCGCACCAGCACGACGCGGAGTTCGAATCGGCTACGCTGATGACTCTTTACGATAACGGCAACACGAGAGTGCAGAGTTTCGGTGGCAACAGCCGCGGCATGGCTCTGCAGATTGACGAGGTAAACCTGACCGTGACACCGATCCTGAGCGCCGATCTTGAAGGGTACTCGGCAGCCCTGGGGGCGGCTCAGAAGTTGCTCAATGGAAACTACTCGTTTGACTCTGGCATTGTCGGCGGGGGTGCGCAGTCCATCGAGGTGGACGGCACCGGTAGCATCGTCTCCCGAATCGCTGTCGTCGGTTTTGCCGTCTACAGGACCTTCCGGTTGCCTAACCTATACTCGGCTCCGCTGCCTTCGAGAATGGGGCTGCCACCTCGCCGTAGCACAATAGGCGCTTCTGAATGAAGCGTGCCCGGCGATCTCGATCGGACGTGCCGGGCCGCTTGCGCCCTGTATGAACGAGTGGACGCATGGCAATGCGGCTGCCTGACGCGCGATGGAGATATCGCTGTGCCCAGATGCCGCATCCGCCCCACCCCCGCCATTCCGCCGGATGAAGTTGTCTGAGCGCCGCCTACGGGGGGATGGAAAAGACCGCTCGTACCTCCGTGCTCACCACGGCCGGTTTTCCGGTCTGCCTGTCGATAGGACACCACAGCGTGCGCGTCCTGGCCAGCGGCCTCCGGTCGATTTCCCGCAGTAGTTCAGTATGCCGTTCGAAACGGATTCGTGTCGCTGTTCCGACCCAGGTCCGGGCCACGATCCGGTCGCCCGGCATCGCCGGATACAGGTAGTCGATCTCGTGCCGCACTACCACCCACAGCAGTTTCGCCTGGTCGGCGGCCGCCGCCGCGGATTCCCAATGCGCCACCGCGACCTCCTGCACCCAGCGCAGGTAGGTCACGTTGTTGACGTGGCCGAGCGCGTCGATGTCGCCGGGTTCGACCGGGATCAGGAGTTCAAACGGCTGCGCGGCTGTGCTCATCTTTAATTCAGTATGACGCCCGCGACTCGCTCCGGGCCACGCGGCTGCTAATCTAGCGAACAAAGGGCGCATGCGGGATCTCTCCCCACAACTCGAGGCGTTGCGGCGGAAAATCGCCCGCATGGAAGGGCGCGCCGCCGTCGATCGCACTGCAAATTCACCGCAGATCACCGGGGAAAACGCGATTTTGCACGGCGGAAACACCGCTGAAGACACGGTGGCCGCGGCTGGAAACCCGGTCGCGGGCAGGGAAGTGCCGACCCCGGCCGGGCGGCATTGGGAAATGGAGCGCGCCTGGCCCTCGCACTACCGCCATGGCGTCTCCGACGTCGGCGCGCTGATTGAGCTGCCGGCCGACATTCTGAGCGAGTTGCTGTCGGCGGGCGGCGGGGCGCAGCTGATTAACTGCCCGCCCCAGCGCTGGGCCTTTCTGGATACGGAAACCACCGGGCTCGCAGGTGGCTCCGGCACGCTCGCCTTCCTGGTTGGCGTGGGCTCGATCACGCCCGGCGGATTCGCTCTGAAGCAGTACTTCGTGCGCCAGCCGGCTGAGGAGGCGTCGCTTCTTTTAGCCCTCGCCGCCGATCTCGCAAGTTTCGATGTATTAGTCACTTACAACGGCAAGGCGTTCGACGTGCCGCTGCTCGAGACGCGCTTTCTGATGAACCGTCAGAAAGCGCCGTTCCCGCGTCTGCAGCACGTCGACCTGCTGTTCGGCGCGCGGCGGTTGTGGCGGTTGAAGCTGGAAAGCTGCCGTCTGCAGGACCTGGAGCGCCGCATCCTGGGCTACGAGCGCGTGGGCGATGTTGGCGGTGCGTTCATCCCCAACCTGTACTTCGATTTCCTGCGGCGCCGCGATGCCCGCCCGCTCGAACCCGTCTTCTTCCACAACGCCCTCGACATCCTCTCGCTGGCCTGCCTCACGGCGGTGGTGCCGCAGGCTTTCCGCGAACCCGCGCGGCTGACCCACGGTGCAGAACTGGCCGGCCTGGCGCGCTGGTTCTGCAACGAAGATCGCCTGGAGGAGGCGGTGGCCTTGATGCGCCTAGCGTTGCAGCGCCCGATGAGCGACGCGCTGGTTTGGGAGACGCTGTGGCGGTTGGCCGATAGCGAGCGTAAGCTGCATCGCCAGGCCGCCGCGGTGGCCGCCTGGAGCGAGCTTGCCGCTGTCCGCAACCCATTCCAGGTACAAGCCTTGGAGCGCCTGGCGATACACTATGAGCGGGGTGAAAAGAACCCCGCCCTGGCGCTCGAATGGACCCAGGCCGCGCTGGCAATTGAGCGCACTCCCGAGTTGGAAAAGCGCGCTGCCCGGCTGGCCGCGCGGCTGTCGAAACCCCGCCCGGGCCGACTGCTTTAGCACTGGCCGTTGACGCCCGTAGCAACCGTCTCTCTCGGTGGTGCGCCAAACGAACATCAGGGCGTTTCCCGTGAGGCAGCAGAATCCGACTCAGATTGCCGATTCTTCGTGCCCAACATTCGGCGGCGGTGTAAGGCCAAACCGCTACAAATGCCAGCTTCTGTTTTTTAACTAGTTGATTAATAGGCGCTTATTGAGAGGCGCCAGCGCTTTGTAGCGGTCCTGGTTGCGGCACGGCCATTTCAAAAAGAGCCTAAAGTTTCGTCCCAGGCGACCGATATATAGGGCACGGATCCAGAAGACCAGGAGGTGATCAACTGACAATCGATCACAGTCTGAGGGCGATCACGGCGCACTGCTGATGTGCTGCCCCGCCTCCAGCGGCGATGCGACCCAGCGGGTCCATGCCAGCGGCTAGTGCCGCGTTGCGGGCGGAGTTGACAGCTGGAATCGGCTTGGCGCAAGTCGTGCCGATCGAGGCAGGTCGCCGTGATCGCCCATGAATTCCCCTCCTGCGTTCCCCCTTTATCTCATCCCAAAGCCATGCGCGATTTGCGGCGGCCCGGTTGCATAAACCGTTCCGTCTGAACCGCCGTTGCCGGCCGTTCGGGGCAGGGAACTGATATCCCGGAGTCTCCAATCAGTGAGTCGCGCCGCCGCGACGCAGCTCCGGCGGTGGTCGAAAACCACCACCAAGGTGCAACGAAGCCACCGACCAACTCCTCTCAAAAACGCAAGTTCCTAAGATCAAAAGGGTTACGGTTTGGCATGCGGCCTGCAACAAGATGCGCGAGGCCTGGAGGCCAGAAGTATGAAGCGGATCAATCGCTCACTAATGCTTGCGTTCCTGATCACGGGGATTGGCGCCCCGGCGCTGCTGGCGCAATCGACGGGGGGGCCGGCGGGCCAGACCGCGGGGGTTCCGGCGAACCAGACGACGGGAGACACTGCGGGGCAGTCGGACGCGGAGGAAGACGGACCCGGGCGCGGCGTGGCACGAATCAGTCTGATGAACGGCGACGTTTCGGTGCGGCGCGGCGATTCGGGAGACTGGGTCGCGGCGGCGATCAACGGCCCATTGATGGCGGAGGACCGTGTTCTGACCGGGCCGGGCGCGCGTGCCGAAATCCAGCTGAATTACTACAACCGGGTCCGTCTGGCAGGCGACGCCGAGGTCCGGTTCCCGGGGCTGGAGTGGCACAAATACCAGATCCAGGTGGCCAGCGGGACGATCGAGTTTGCGGCGCTGCCAGGAACCAACGACCAGATTGAATTCGCAACGCCCGCGGCGTCGCTGCGGCCGTTGGCTGCGGGCTCGTACCGGATCACGGTATTGGGCGGCGGCGGCGTCGAGTTCACGGTGCGGCGCGGGGAGGCCGACATTTACACCCCCAAAGGCAGTCGCCACCTGACACCAGGGCGCACGATGCGCGTCCATCTCGCGGAAGACAATGTGCCCGAGTTCCAGTTGACGGCTGAGATCGCGCGCGACGCTTTCGACGAGTTCAACTCTCGACGCGACCAGGAGTTGAGCCAGGTGAAGTCGTATCAACACATGAGCCGCGACATTGAAGGTGGCGAGGACCTCGACGGGGCCGGAGAATGGGTCGATCAGCAGCCCTACGGTTACAGTTGGCGGCCCCATGTGGCCCCGGACTGGGCGCCGTATCAGGATGGGCGCTGGATGTGGGAGGACTATT
>JBEKHU010000327.1:0-4786 GCA_050012115.1 Bryobacteraceae bacterium
GTTGCCGTGCAGCGTCCGCCGGCGCCCGAACCACCCCTGCAGCCGGCTCTGCCCAATGTGGCGCCCTCTCAGGGAGAGACGCGGCCTGGAGAACCTCGTAAAGGATGAACGCTTCACCTCCGCGGGCCGCGGCGGGCCCTCCGGGCGCCGCGGCCGCTTTGGACTCCCGCAAGAGCCACGGTCTGCAGGCCCTCGTCGGTTCCTTCCAGGCCGGCCATCCGCTCTATGTGCTGGACTTCGGCGGTCCGGTCCAGGAGAACATTGACTTCATCACGGACGTCGTCAATGGAGTCGGCCACCGGCTCTATGTCGACCATTTGCTCTACTCCTACGAGTACTTCTTCTCAGCCAAGGAACAGGAGGAGGCAGTCTTCCGGGCTGGCCGCATCGAGGAGTTCATCGCATCGGTTCTGGACTTCCCCGACCAGTCGGCCGACGCCATTCTGATCTGGGACCGGTTGCAGTTCCTGCCGCCGCAGGTCGCTGAAGCGGTGGTCGCACGTCTGCATCGCATCCTGGCGCCGGATGGTTTCCTGCTGGCGCTGTTCCGGACGGACTCAAGCGGCGCCGACCGCGCGCCTTATACGTGCCGAATTCTGGACGGCCAGACCCTCCAATTGCGCGAGCAGCCGCCGGCGCGCCGCGTCCAGACCTTTAATCCTAGGACGATCCAGAAGCTCTTCCAGAGTTATCGCGAGGTTAAGTTCTTCGTGAGCCGCGAGAGCTTGCAGGAAGTTCTGATCCGGCGCTAGCCGTTCCGCCCGCCAGTTCTCCCTGAAACTCCTCCCGTGCCCGCGCTGCATTCACGCCTCGGCGCATGGATGCCCGGCACTCCGCTGCGTCGCCGCGTGGCGCTCGCGGACGGCCGGAATCCTGAAACCGCTATCAACGCAAGTTTGAATAGTCGTCCGGAGGTTCTGGGCTAAACTGGGGGAAACCCCTCCTCCCGGAAAGCACATGGAAACGCCGCCAGAACCACCGCCCAGCCCGGCAGTCTCCCAACCTCGCGCCGTGCGCGTGGCGGCGACCCTTCTGGCGGTGTGCCTGGCGGCGTGGCTGTTGCGCGTCGGACGCCCGTTTTTCATCACGCTGATCAGTTCGGTTCTGCTGGCCTTCATTCTCGAGCCCCTGGTGCAGTTGTTCATGCGGCTGCGCATGCGGCGCGGTTTCGCCAGTTTCCTCGCCTGTTCCCTGATGCTCGGCGCGGTGTACCTCGCCCTGCTCGGCGTGTGGTCGCAAGCCGTCGGTTTCTGGGCCGAGATGCCCAACTACAGCAAGCGCATCACCGAGCTCGTCGATTCGGCTTCTCTCAAAGTCGAGGACGTGCAGCGGTCGCTCGAGGAGACGCTCATTCCGCCGCGTCTGCGTCGGATCCAGCCCCCCGAGCTGCCGGGCAAGGCGATATCGGCCAAGAGCAGGAAAGCGGTCTCCGCCTCGGCGGCCACTCCGCAGAGTGCCGTGCAGGAGGTTCGGATCAAGCAGGAACCAGGCGATCTCGTCAGCCTCGTCTGGGAGTCGCTGTCGCGCTTCTCCGATGCTCTGCTGCTGGCCTCGTTCGTGCCCTTTCTGGTCTACTTCTTCCTCAGTTGGCGGGACCATCTCCGGCGCGGGCTGCTCGACCTGGCCGGCGGCCGCTCGCGGGAGATGCTCGACCACAGCCTGCGCGGCGTCGCCAACGTGACGCGCGCCTACGTGGTGGGCAATTTCCTGCTCGGCCTGCTGCTCTCGCTGGCGAGCGGCGCGTTCTTCTATTTCAACCGCGTTCCCTATTGGCAGGTGGCCGGACCGCTCAGCGGATTCCTGAGCCTGATCCCGTACCTGGGGCTGCCCCTCGCGCTGCTGCCCCCGTTCATTGCCGCGCTGCCGGTCTTCGACAACTGGGAACCGTACCTGTTGGTGGGTGTCGGCATCGCGCTCCTGCACATGGTTGCCTTGAACCTGCTGTACCCCAAGCTGGTCGGCGCGCGCGTGCATTTGAACCCGCTCGTGGTGACGGTCGCGCTGATGGTCTGGTATATCCTCTGGGGCGGCGCGGGGCTGGTCCTGGCGATTCCACTTACCGCCGGGATGAAGGCCGTCTTCGACAGCGTGCCCGGCCTGAACGGCTACGGCAAGCTGCTCGGCGATTGACCCCATTTGCCCGCGCCTGTCCTGCCCTCCCGCCTGCCTTGGATAGACTGGGGAGGTTGAGAGGACGCGCGCCGGATGCGGCCGAACGCCGCCCTGAGACGGAAGGATAAGCAGCGCCGTGGCCAATAAACCCAAGTTCCAGCTCCCCGACTTCGCCAAGTACCTGCTGATCGCCTGCGCCATCGTCGCGCTGATCGTCGCGCTCGTGGTCTGGGGCAACCGCGGCGCCCGGGTGCGCCTCGAGGCGCGCATCCTCAAGACGCGCCTGATCCCGACCGACGAGGCAAACATGCTGGCCGTGCTCGAAGTGCGCATCCACAATCCGGCCAATGTGCTGTTCGTCATCCGTGAGGCCCATTTGAACGTCCTGCTGGCCGACGGCACTGAACTGGAGGGCGCTTCCGTCACGCAGGACGACCTGGACCGCTTCCTCGACTACTTCAAGATTTACGGCTCGCGCTACAATCCCGTGCTGCGCACGAAGGAGCGTTTCCACGTCGGGTCTCTGACCGATCGCACCATCGCCGCGAGTTTCCCGCGTCCCGCCGCGGTCATCGAGAAACGGCGCGGCTTCGCCCTCGAACTGACCGACGTCGACGGCGCCGTCACACGCATCGACCAGTGGGAAGCCGCCGGTAAATGATCGATATCCACAGCCACATCCTGCCCGGGCTCGATGACGGCGCCGCAACCATGGAGGATACGGTCGAGCTGTTGCGGATGGCCCGCGAAACCGGCACCACGGCCATCGTCGCATCGCCCCATGCCGATACCCAGTACAAGTTCGATCCCGAGAAGGTCGATGCGCTGATCTCGGAAGCGCGGGAGCGCGCCGGCTTGGGGCTCCGGATCGTGCGCGGCTGCGACTTCCACCTCATGCTGGACAACATCCAGGACGCGCTCGCGCACCCCACCCGCTACACCATCAACGCCGGGCCGTACCTGCTGATGGAACTCTCCGACATGATGATCTTTCCCAACACCGGCCGGATGTGGCAGGAGCTGGAAGATGCGGGCATGCGCATCATCCTGACTCACCCTGAGCGCAACCCGCTGCTGCAGGACCAGATGGACCGGATCGAGCAGTGGGTCGAGCAGGGCCGCTACATGCAGTTGACCGCGCAGTCGCTGCTCGGTCAATTCGGTCCGAAAGCGCACCGCTTCGCCGTTTCCATGATCGAAAAGGGTCTGGCCCACTTCGTCGCCAGCGACGGCCACGACCTGCGAGGCCGCCCGCCGCGCCTCGACCGCGCCTTCCAATGGGTGGCCGCGCGCTACGGCCGCGAACTCGCGGAGTTGCTGTTTGTCGAGCACCCGCGCGCCGTCATCGCTGGCGAGCCGGTGGAATCCTGGATGCCCAAACCCGATCGGGCCGCCTCAGGCGGGTTCCTGGGCAGGCTGTTCGGCCGCTAGCCCGGTTGTTTCACTTGCGATCGCAGCGAGGCGCGATGAGAGGGCTGCATATACAAGGCGTGCGACGGGAGCCGCCCGCAGGCGTACTCGGCTGTACGTCGAGGACTTCCGACCGAGCGCAACGCCGTAGATGCGGCCCTATCGCGCGCCGCAGCCGATTGCTGGTGAAACATCCGGGCTGGGGCGCGTAGCTCGTTTCGGCCCTGCGCGCGGCTTCCTGTTCGACAATGGATTCAATGACCAAGCACGAATCGCAGCCCGGCCTGCGCCGCGGGAAATCCGAGCGCCTTTACACCGACCGGCACGCCGCGTCGGGCGTGGACGCCCATCTACCGGACATCGAATGCTGGCCCAACCAGTATTCGAACGACTACCAGATTGAGATCTCGATGCCGGAGTTCACCTCCGTCTGTCCGCGCACCGGACTGCCGGATCATGGAACCATCACCATCCGCTACGTGCCCGACAAGCTGTGCCTCGAGTTGAAGAGCCTGAAGCTTTACATGCTCGCCTACCGCAATCTCGGCATCTTCCAGGAGAATGTCGTCAACCATTTCCTCAAGGATTGCGTGCGCGCCGCGAAGCCGCGCCAGATGACCGTCACCGGGGAGTTCCAGCCGCGCGGCGGCGTCTATTCGAGCATCACCGCCAGCTACTCGCGCCGCCGCCGCTAGTAGCGCCGGGCCGCGGCAGGGCTACGCTCCGGCCCGCGCCGTCATCAACAGCGGCCGCAGCGCCACCTCCGACGGCCGCAGCACGATCACGCTGCGTTCTGAGACCGGGCTCGTCTCGTCTTCGGCCATGGGTGCTTCCAGCAGTAGCCGCTGCGCCATCGCCGAGGCCGAGTGGATCTCCAGATCCAGCAGCTTCTCCATCAGCAGGTACTCGCTCCACTTGTCCTGAGGATTCCGCGAGCGCACGAGCCCGGGACTGAGCAGCACCAGCAGGTCCCGCCGCCGCAGTTCGATCTCCTCGACCACCCAATCGGCCGGGCCGCCCGCGGCCAGCGCGCGTCCCGTCGCGATCAGCCGCCGCGTCTCCGATCCGTCGCTGCGATTCTTCATCAGCACCGGCGGCTCGTAGCCCGCGTTGATATAGACGAAGCGCCGGGTGCGCGCATCGTAGCGGCCCAGCAGCAGCCGCACCGGCTGCTCCGGCGGTTCGCCCGCCGTGATCGCGCGTTCCACCGAATCGAGCATCTCGCGCAGGTCCTCGCCATACACGTAGAACCGGCTGCGCAGCA
>JBEKHU010000328.1:0-4771 GCA_050012115.1 Bryobacteraceae bacterium
ATCCGTCGCGGCTTGCTACCATCGAACTCCGCCAGCCAGAGATCGCCCCGGGTCGCACCCATTGCTCCGGCATTTACTAGGATGACGCCTTGCCGGGGATCCGCTGGCTCGACCCAGGCCACGTACTCCGGATCGAGGAACGGCATTCTCTCCCGTCTGGGCTGGCCCCCGGCCGTGGAGATGGACCAGAACCCGGTCCAGATCTTCTTCGCAGACTGATTCGGCGGCCGTAAGGCCGAGGTATACAGAATCCGCCCGCCGTGCACGACCATGGACTCCGGACGGCCCCCATTGGTCAACTGAGTCACCCGCGCCCTGGGCGCCGGTACAGGCCATAATCCAGTCACCAATATGCCGGCCACCACCAGGCCCGCGGCCACGCCGCGCCACCAGTGGTGAATGTGCGAAGGCGCCGGCTTCGTTTCCGGGGCCGGAGCTTCTTTGGGCTGCTCCGGCTCTGTCTTTGGCCCCTCCGGCTCTGTCTTTGGCGCCTCCGGCTTTGGCGGCTTGGGCAGCTCCAGCTCCACCGGAGCGATGAAGCGGTAGCCGCGCCGGGCGAGGGTTTCGACGTAGCGCGGCCGGTCGGCGGAGTCGCACAGCGCTTCGCGCAGCTTGTTGACGGCCTTGTTGAGGCTCTGCTCGTAGTCGACGAAAGTGCCATCGGGCCACAGGCGGCGGCGCAGGTCCTCGCGCGAGACGACTTCGCCGGGCCGCTCTACAAGGGCGCGCAGAACTTCCCAGGGCTGGTCCTGCAGACGGACGCTGATTCCGTTCTTGCGCAGTTCGCGCGCGGCCTCATCCAGTTCGTAGGGGCCGAAGCGGAACTTCCGGGGCTGGTCCTCACTGCCGGGCACGACTATTCCTCCGTGGGGATCGGGAGAAGTGTAGCACTACCGCCGGGCGGCAGGGGAAACGGGTAATTCAGGGCTAAAACTCCTCTGAGTTCCACCGCTTACGCGGCACTCCAGGAGGTTGCGGGGAGAGGCCGCAGGGCAATCGCTCTGTGCGGTCGCGGCCCGCCATTGTCCGGGAGGCGGAGGGCGATTCAGCGTGCGTTGCACCGTGTGCGGAGCGCGATTTCACCGTGAAAACACCGCATTTCACCGTGTTTTTACCGTGAAAACAGCGGTTTTTTCAGGCACACTGTTTCACGGTGGATGTGTTGCAATCACAGGACTTAGGCGAATTTCACCGTGCATTTTGGCGCACATTAACATGGCGCACCGTGCGTCACGGTGGATGTGTGGCAAACAAAGGGGTTAGAAACATTAAGATGCACGTTTTTGCGTGTTCACCGTGTTTCACGGTGCAACTGTTGCAATCAAAGGAGTTGCGCGAATTAAAATGTGCGTTTTTGCGTGCGCACCGTGCGCCACCGGGTATCTACGGTGATCTAAAGGACTTATCGATAATTCACCGTGTTTCGCCGGGTACGGTGTTTTTGAGGTGATTTGCCGGCGGCGGCGCCTATGGAAATGACGGGCCGTGGAAGCCATGGAAGACCGCCGGGCGGTTTCCCACGGTTCCCACGCCCTTGGGAATCGCCGGGCGGTTTCCCACATTCCCACAGGCACGAATCCCTGCACTGACTGGCTGCTGAAGAACGGTTCCATGGGACCGCTTACGGTCGCGGTCACGCGGTCGCGGCTCGGTAACGCTGGCTCCGCGACCGGCCGCTAGGCCGGATTCTGCGCCATGAACTTCGAAATCGCGGTCACTTCCTCCGCGCTCAGCCGGAACTCGCCCGCGCCGCGGACGCCCTCTAATTGCTCCGCCGAACGCAGGCCCACGATGGCGCCCGACACCGCCGGGTGGCGCAGCGTCCAGGCGATCGCCACTTCGCCCGGGGCGCGGCCGTGCGGGGCGCCGATCGTGCGCAGCAGTTCGGCCAGCGTCAGGTTGCGTGTCAGCTTGGGCTCCTGGAACTGCGCCACGCGCTTGCGGAAATCGTCCTCCGGCATGGCCGCGATGCGCTCGCGCGTCATCTTG
The DNA here is from genome assembly GCA_050012115.1 of Bryobacteraceae bacterium. Taxonomy (GTDB): domain Bacteria; phylum Acidobacteriota; class Terriglobia; order Bryobacterales; family Bryobacteraceae; genus CAIVVT01. The sequence goes on from JBEKHU010000328.1 coordinate 1,990, forward strand.
CCGGTCAGCAGGCCGGACTTCATCGGGCTGTAGACGATCACACCGATCCGGTTCGATCTGCAGTACGGCAGGATCTCGGTCTCGATCTCCGGCGAGATGATCGAATACGGCGGTTGGAGCGAGGCCGGCGCGGCGATGGCGTGGATGCGCCGCAACTGCGCCAGGTTGAAATTGGAGACGCCGGCCCAGCGGATCTTGCCTTCTTCCTTCAGTCGCTGCAGCGTCTCCCAACCCTCTTCCAGGTCCTCGTCCGGCTCGGGCCAATGGATCTGATACAGGTCGATGACGTCGATCTTCAATCGCCGCAGGCTGTCCTCGCACTCCTGGCGGATCGAGTCGCGCTTCAGCCGCCCCTGAATCCGGCCGCTCGCGTCCCAGCAGCGTTCGCACTTGGTGAAGATGTAGGGCTTCGGCGAGGCGCCCTCCAAGGCCCGCGCCACGACCTGCTCGGAGTGGCCGAGGCCGTACACCGCGGCGGTGTCGATCCAGTTCCAGCCGGCCTCCAGCGCGGCGCGGATGGCGGCGATGGATTGGTCGTCGTCCTGCGGTCCCCAGGCGAAAGCCCAACCTCCACCGCCCATCGCCCAGGCGCCCACGCCCACGGGCGTAATCATCAGGTCGCTGTGGCCCAGCCTGCGCTTTTCCATACTCGTGAACCTCAATACTGATCCTAGATTATGAGGGCCGCTCCAGGGCCACCAGGTCCTGGAAGCCCAGGCCGGCCTCGCGGTACGACAGCACGGGGAAGTAGCGCGAGAACGTCCGCAGCACGTAGTCCCGGCTATGATACGCCGTGTGATACCAGCCCGGGACGATGCCGCGCAGCTTGGCCGATGTCTTGAACAGGAAGCCGCGCCGGCGCAGGATCGCCAGATCCTCGGGCGGCAGCGCCGTCCAGCTCCGTTCGCCATGCAGGCTCAAGAGCAGCACGCCGCCCGGCCGCAGGATGCGCTGGAGTTCCGCGAGCCAGCGCAACTGCGGCTCCTCGTCGAGATGCGTGAACACCGAGATGGCCAGAATCAGGTCGAACATCCCGTCCGGATAGAGAGTCGGAGGCAGGGGCGGATTGACGGCAAAGCCGGCCGCGGCGAGATGCAGCCGGCACCAGCGGATGGCCGGCGCATCGACGTCGGTGCCGTACAGCGCTTTGCCCGGATACTCCCGCGCCAGCCAGATCAACGTGCGGCCGCATCCGCAGCCGAAGTCGAGCACGGAGTCGAAGGCCGCGAAGGGCCTGCCGATGGAGGCCAGCGCGGCCTGGATGTCCTGGGAGATTCCGCGGCCCGAATCCAGGAACAGCCGAGCGCTCGGGCTCTCGTCCACGCGGAAGCGCAGCATCGCCGGAGGCAGCGTCAGGCCGTTGCCCAACTCGTGTTTCTCCAGACGATCGAGGCACCAGCAGCGCAGCCGCACGGCGCTCCGGTAGAGCCGGAAAAAGACGGCTCGCGCCGGCGGGCGCAGCGGCCGCGGAATCAGCTCCTTGACGCGCAACGGTTGTGGCGGCTCCCGCGCCCGTCTACAGCCGCGGCAGGATGCGCTGCGCCATGGCGATGGCGCGGTCGCGGCCCTTGGGCATCTGGCGCAGATCGATCTGCACGCCGAGGCCGTTCTTGGTGAACACGAGCATGGAATCCATCGGACCCATGACCGCGTCGTCACCGATGCCGGGCAGCGATTCCACGGTCTTGACGCCGGGCGAGACGGCGCCCAAGGCGATCTTCATGCCGGCAATTTGCGCCCGCCCATTCTGATTGACTTCGATCGAGAAGTACGGGCCGGAGCCGGTGTTGGCGCCGGCCACAAGGTTCTTGGTCAATTCTTCGACCCCGGACTCCCGCGCCGCCGTGGCGGCGTCCCCGGCCTGCGCAGCGGCATCGGCGGCATGCTGTTTGGAGCGCGCCTGAAGCTCTTCCATCGCTTTCTTGACGCGTTCCTGCTGCTCGGCCGGCGAGACAGGCGGGGCGTAGTAATCGCAGGTATGGCCGTGCTCCTCGGTCCGTTCGATGGCCACGCCCGCGATCTGCGAGGCTTCCTCCTTCGTCAGCAGCGAGCAGGGATCGGGCAGCCGGCCCTGGTAGGCCGCCGAACTGCTGAAGGCCGACAGGTCCACGCCTCGCCGGTTGGCTTCCTGCGTGATCTTGCTCTTCACGCGGTACGCAAAATAGGCGACGCTGATGACACCCGCCGCCCCCAGGACGAAGATCACGGCCAGAATGATGATCACGATCTTCACCACCGGACTGCTGGACTTGGCGGCCGGCGCTGGAGTTCCGTAGGCCGGAGGAGCGGTGTAAGGCTGTGGCGGGGGGGCGTAAGCCTGGGGCGCGGGCGGCGCCGGGGCCGCACCCGGCCGGGGGGTTCCGCACTTGATACAGAAGCCGGCCCCTTCCGCCAAGGGCGCTCCGCAATTGGTACAAAAAGCAGTCATTTTCTTCTCCTCTGGTCCGGCAGACCCGGCGCGCACGGGCGCGTTGCGCCGGCCGCGCGAAGGCTTCCAGTATGCACCGCGTTCCCCGGCCGGCACAAGTCCGAACGCGAACGGAATCGACGGAGGGTGGCGGAGGAGCGGAGACCGCTACGCGTAGCGTTCCTGACCTGGACAAGATGTTGAGTTGATTGGCGCGGATCGGATGGGACCGCTCAGGGTAGCGGTTTTCGGGCTGCGGCTAGCGCGCGCGACGGCGGGCCGAGTAGCCGTGCAGCAGGCCGCCGAGCGAGCTCATCACTGTCAACAGGAGGAACAGGAAAACCAGCAGCAGCACCAAGGCAGCGGGGTTCCGGA
>JBEKHU010000329.1:0-4770 GCA_050012115.1 Bryobacteraceae bacterium
CGCCGCTGGCCGCATCCTCGACTCGCAGGACCACCACCTCCGGGTCCACCGGGCCATAGGGCACGCGCTCCAGGTTGTCGAACAGCGCCCTCGAGCGTCCATCCTCCCTGGGCAGCAGACGGTTGTAACCGAGTTGAAGTGAGCCCCGGCCGACGCTAAGCCGCGCCGGGAACATCGCTCTTGATGCTTCTTCCACGGCGCCGAAGACCTTGCGTTCAACCTCCGCCAGATACGGTGCGCCCTCTGGGGTTGCCGTCCCGGTCTCTTCGACCAGGAATTCCGGGCCGGAGTGTGTGTGTGAGGCTGCCAGCAGCAGGATCGGGATGCCGAGTCTCGCAGCCACGTCCCTGCGGAGGCGCTCCGACATGAAGATCCCGAGGTCCAGCGTGACGATGGCCATCCGCGAGTCGCCGGTTCGCAGAACCAGCACCTTCGCAAACAGTGGATCGTGCGTGCCATTCGAAGTACCGCAGGTGCGCTTCGCGTAGCCGTACATCGTCATCGACGTTCCGGGCGTGATCTCGACCCGCGCCAAGCCCGCCTGGAGCGGCACGTCCCCGGCCAGCGCCGGCCACGCCACGGTCAAAACACCCAGGAAGCCAGCTATCAGTCGCATGCGACCGAATACTCTACCACCAACGCTCACTCGTCGCAGGAGGCTGAAGGTCCATGAAATGTCGGAATCGCTGTTGTTCAACCAGCTTGTAGGAATCGCTTCACCATTCCCAGGAACACGTCAGTGGGCGCCCTCTCGCCCCGCTCACACCGCTCCATCGTGCTGGGACCAACGCCGATCTTCAGCGCAGCCGCTTTCTGCGAGCGGCCCAAGGCCGTGCGATGCCGCGCGCAGTTCTCGCCCCAACGGTTTGCCTTCTGTAGTGGATTGTGGCCGTGGGACCCACGGATGAATGCTGCGCGCGAATGTGCAGTCCGAAGATTACCAGCAAGCCGAGCTGCCTGTGCGGGTCACTTTCTAATAACATGTACGGAAGCGCGACCAGGAGATCAAATTGGAAATGAATCGCCGTGAGTTCATCATCATGCCGGCCGCCGTGGCCGTGGCAGGGTCCCGACTTACAGCGGATGAGGAAATCCCGTGGCAGCGGAAGATCCGCCGCCTTGGTCAACTCAACATGACCGAACACGATCCCGTCGTGTTGAACGTCGAGGAATGGGCGGATTACTGGGCCAGCCTGAAAGTAGATGCCGTCCTGGTGAGCGTCACTGGAATACTGGCTTTTTATCAGACCAAGGTGCCATTCCACCGGAAGGGCAAGTTCCTGGGCGATCGTGATTTCTTCGGCGACTGCTGCGCCGCTGCTAAAAAGCGCGGGCTGCACGTGATTGCACGCATGAGCCCGGACCTGAATTGGGAAGACGCCGTGCAGGCGCATCCGGAGTGGTTCCAGCGCGACGCGCAAGGCAATCCCGCACAGCACAGCGAGGACCACCGGCTGTTTCAGACTTGCATGTACTCCACGTACATGACCGATTACATGCCGGCGATCATGCGGGAGATCAACTCGCTGTACGACGTCGACGGTCTGTACACCAACGCCTGGCCGCCGTTGGGGAGCATACCCGTCTGCCATTGCGATCAGTGCCGGAACTTGCCCCCGCCGGGGACCGTCGCCTACTGGGACAAATTCAACGAGCGCACGAGCTACCTGTGGAAGCTTTACGATTCTATCGCCAAGGAGAAGCGGCCGACGAACTTCTATTTCGGCAATCTCGGCGGCGGCATCCGTTCCACGGCCAACCTGGTGCAACTCGGAGAAATCTGCGAGTGGTTTCAGGCCGACAATCAGGGCCGCGGTGGAGACGATACACCGATCTGGGGATGCGCACTCCAGGGCCGCGTTTGCAGCGCTGTCCAGAAGGGCAAGATGGCCACCAACGTCACGGCCGCATGGTCGACTGGCCGTCCACGTTGGCGCAACGTCTATAAGTCGCAGCAGGAAGAGCGGATGTGGCTGAATGAGACCGTCGCCGCGGGCATGGTCCCGTATCATCACATCATCGGCGGCGAGAATGGACTGGGCGAGGACCGTCGCTGGCTGGAACCGGCGCACCAGTACTTTAACTGGATGGCGAAGCACGACGCTCATTTCGTGAATCGACAGTCGATCGCCAATCTGGGTGTCGTGATGGGCCAGCGGACGCAACTTTTCTACAAATCGCCGCGCGGCTCGCTCATGCCACAGTACATCGACGGCCTGTACTACGCCCTGCTCGAAGGCCGCTTCCTTTTCGATTTCGTGCACGAAGAGAAGCTGGGGCCAGAGGATCTACGGAAGTATTCGGCCCTGCTGCTTCCCAACACCGCCCTGCTCAGCGACCAGCAGTGCCGGCAATTGAGCGCCTACGTGGATAGCGGAGGTTCGCTCCTGGCGACCTTTGAGACCAGCCTGTACACCGAACGCAACGAACGCCGCACCGATTTCGGTCTGGCGGACGTCTTCGGCATCCGGAAGGCAGGCGATATCATTGGCACGAACGGTAACGCGTACCTGGCGCGCATCGAGAAGCAGCATGCAATTCTCACTGGCTTTGCCGGCACGAACTGGATCCCCGGTGCGGAGAACCGGGTACCCGTTGCGCCGGTCGAGGGGCCGATTCTGACCGTGGTGCCTGGCTTCGTGGCTTACCCGCCGGAATTGTCCTATCCTCTGCAGTCGCGGACGAACGAACCGGCGGTCGTAGTGCGGGAAAAGGGGAAGAGCCGGCTGGTTTACTTCCCGGGCGACATCGAGCGAACGATGTGGCAGTCCGGCCATACCGATCTGGCACGGCTTCTGCAGAACTCCATCCGCTGGGTTGCGGGTACGAATCCACCGGTCACGATTGAAGGCCAAGGCGTGATCGAATCATTCGCGTGGGAGACTCAGGCTGGCTTCGCCGTCCACGTCCTGAATTACACGAATCCGGCCATGCACCGAGGCTGGATCCGGGAGTTCTATCCGATCGGTGCACAGAAAGTACGAATGACACTGCCGGCCGGGAGACTCGTCACCCGCGTCGAACTGCTGCGAGCCGGAACGGACATCCCGTTTCAGATGGCCGGCGCAACGATTGAATTCACAATCCCCGCGGTCCTGGATTACGAAGTGGCGGCGATGGATTCCATCTGAGACTGCAGTTCTTCCAAAATTGTCGCGGCCGCGAGCCCGATATCCAAGCGCAGGATCGACCCTGTCACGAAGGCAGTCCACCGCTCCGCGCCGCCTGTTTCCGCCACCACCGCCCGATGCCGCAGGACGCCGGTTGCAAACAGCGGCGGCAGGATTCAGTCTTGACCATGCATCAACGGCCCACGCCGGCCCGCGATATCGCGCGGGAAGACCAGGAACAACGAACGCATTTCGGGGCATACTGAGTACACGATGATGCTCCAAGCTGTCTTGCGCGCCACTGTCCTTGCGACTTTGGCGATCGCCGCTTCGGCCCAAACTCCCCCCGCTCCCGCACGTCCCCGTATTGTAGGCGTTGCGCACATCGGGCTGCGCACGGACAACCTCGACGCCGCACGCAACTTCTACGCCCATCAACTCGGATTCGAGGAGGCGTTCAAGCTCGACCGGCCGGAGGGCGGGCTGATGCTGGTCTACTTCAAGGTGAATGATCACCAGTACATCGAGGTCTTCCCTGGGTGGAAGGGGCCGGAGCAGCTCGTTTTCTCGCACGTCGCGTTCGAGACCGACAATGCGCAGCAACTGCGCGACTACCTGGCAAGCAAGGGCGTGAAGGTTCCCGCCACATTGCACCCGGGTCTGGATGGGAACTTAAGCTTCATGATCAAAGACCCGGACGGTCACGACGTCGAGTTTGTTCAATACATGCCGGGGTCGCTGCACTCGCGGAATTTCGGCAAGTCTCTGCCTGCCGCGCGCGTCTCTGAGAGGATCATCCATGTGGGCACGACCGTTTCGGACCGGGCGGCATTCGATGCTTTGTACCGCGACATCCTGGGGTTCCGCGAGTTCTGGCACGGCGGCATGACCGACGACCGGACCGACTGGGTGGACATGCGCGTGCCGGACGGCAGCGACTGGTTCGAGTACATGTTGAACGTGAAAGACCCGAGCGCGCGCACGCTCGGCGTAATGAACCATATGGCGCTCGGGGTTCCGAGCGTCCAAGACGGCTATAAGACGGTGATAGGTCGCGGTTTGCATCCGGAACAGGGGCCGAAAATCGGGCGCGACGGCAAGTGGCAGCTCAACCTGTATGACCCGAACCTGACGCGCGTGGAGTTGATGGAACCGAAGTCGGTCGAAAATCCGTGCTGCTCCCCGATGCTGAACTGAGCGGGGTCAAGAGGCCCCCGCTGGTGGCCGCCCTAGGCAGGTTGACGAAACCGAGGGATTCATGGGGGAGTTTGCTCTAGGCCGGCCGCTAGGGTACACGGGCGCCGCTTCGCCACGGCCCTGCATACCACTGCCCGGTCCGATGAATTCAGGAGACACCGCGTGTCTCCTTCGAACGAGTCCGCACAATCAGCTTCTGAGAGCGGTTTCTCGATTTTCTGAAGGACAGGAAAGCCTGAGCACTCCGCTCGACTGGAGTCGCCCGGCGCGCTCTCTGCTGTTGGTTTACGGGCGCCCTGGCCGGTCCAGCCACATGCCCTGCAATCCGTAAAGGTTGATCAAGTGCTGCAGCATGATCCGTTCGCCGGCGCCGGGCTCAATGTGCGTACTCATGTCCGCGCCGTAGCCGCCGTGAGCCGCCGACTTCACGTCCGGGATGTAGTCGGGCCAGGCGGTTCCGCCG
>JBEKHU010000330.1:0-4769 GCA_050012115.1 Bryobacteraceae bacterium
CAGCCGGCCGCCGCCCTCCAGGAATTGCTTCAGCGACTCGGCGCCCTCGGCCCCGAGTCCTCCGGTGTACCCGTCCGGCATCGATCCCGAGGAATAGCCGTGTTCGATGGTTCGCTGCGGCTGGTCCGGGAATATGATGACGTCGAACCTGTTGATGAGGTGTCCGCCTTGAATGACGGCGTTGCCGGCGGATTGGTACTGCCAGCCGAATTGCTCGAGAATCCAGCGCGTCCAGCCTTCGTCCATACTCGGCACAAAGCTTCTGTAAAGACCCACGCGGGGAGCGCGCACAGGCTCAAAGCCGGCGGCGGGGGAGAGCCGGAAGTCGCCTGTGACTGTGTCGCGGTACACCGGCGCTCCCGCTTTCCAGGCTTCCACAACACGCTTCCACGAGTCGCCGTCGGAAGCGGCCAGGACGCCGGAGCCGACCGGCGCGGCGGGTGCAAAGCTGAACTCGCGCGAACGCTCGAAAGAGCCCTCGATGGGCTGAATGACTGTCTGCACGTCGACGCCCATCAACAGAGGAAGCGTCTGCGCAGTCACGTCGTAGGGCCGCCTGGGCGGGCCGCCGGGGTACTGGCGCAGATCCGGATAGTTCTGGCGCTCCAGCAGCGTCTTGGCCCAGGAACTCCAGGGCTGCTGCATGCGGATGATGTACGAGCCCGCGGGCCAGACGACGCCGCGCGCTGAGATCTGCGTGGAGGCGCGTTCAATCTCGATTGCGCCGAAATCGAGAGTCTCCAGAAGCTTTCGCGCAGCCGCCGGATCGCGTTGCCGGGCCGGCACGACGAAGGCCCACGGCGTTGCGCGCTGCACGGAGCGCAGGTTGATTCGATAGAAATTGCGCAGCAGGTCTTCGCGGCGCACGGCCGCCTGCCAGCACAGCGACTCCATCGCGATCAACTGATCGTCCATGATGTCGCGTACACGCCACACGCCGCCGGGCCAGGGCTCCAGATGATTCCACGAGCGCTCGCGCGGACTGTAGCCGGGCCCGGACGCGGCGAGGCCATCCGCCTTGATTTCCATGGGCGAGAACAGGCGCGCGCTCGCGGATTCGCTCAGGATGCGCATGCCGCCGTGGTAGCTCTGGTAATGCCTCCCCGGCGTCCAGAAATCGTACATCGCGTTGACGGCGACACTCTTTCGGCCGGCCGCGGTCAGATCGGCGGCCATGCCCATGCCGAGCATGTTGGCCTGCTGCGCGATCAAAGGATCCACATTCGGGTCGATCGGATCCATCCACGGCGGTACGAAAATGCGAGCGGCGGTGGGAGCCATTTGGTGCACGTCGTACACAATCTGTGGATGCCAGACATTGTGGAGTTGCGATACGACGGCGCGCGTTTCGGCCTGCGAGAAGATGTACCAGTCGCGGTTGTTGTCATGGCCGACGTACTTCTGATACAACTCCGGCGGAGACGTGCCTTCAAACGGCGTGCCGAGGGTGCGCTGGTACCAGCGCGCGACGATGTCCACTCCGTCCGGGTTGATGGAGGGCGCGATCAGCACGATCACGTTGTCAAGAACCTGGCGCAACTTGGGGCTGGCCGCGGTGGCGAGCTTCCAGGCGAACTCCATGGACGTCTGGGTGGAGGCAACCTCGTCGGCATGCACCGAACAGGTGATCAGGACGATGGTCTTGCCTTCGGCGATCAGCTTCTCGGCCTCGCTCCCCGGTGTAATGCGCGGGTTGGCAAGTCGCGCCTGAATGGACCGAAAGCGGTCGAGGCGCTTGAGGGTTTCTGGCGCGCTGACGATGGCCGCGATCATGAGACGCCCTTCCGTGGAGCGCCCATAGTCGATAACGTGAACACGGCCGCTGCCCTTCTCCAGCGCTCTGAAATAGGCGACGACCTGCGACCATTCCACAGGAGTCCGGTCCTGACCCAGGGGATGACCGAGAAACGCAGCCGGCTCGGGCGGAGCGGCGGCCAATGCGGCGGCGGCGAGCAGAAGTCCGGAAACGAGGCGGGCGATCCGCATCATGGCCGATTCAATTCCTTCCACTCCTTCAAAACGTTGTACGTGACTGCACCGGGCTTCAAGGCGTAAGACTCCCTTCCGGCGGGGCGAGGGTTAGCCGGCTGACGCGGAAACCGGCTGTGGCGACTGCTCGAAGGGCGTGAGTTCATAGCCCTCCCAGCGGGCGACGACCGCGGCCGCGAGACAGTTGCCGAGCACATTGACGGAGGTCCGCGCCATGTCCATCAGTGTATCGATGCCGAGCAGAATGAAGATGCCCTCAGCGGGAAGATTGAAGCTCATCAGCGCGCCGGCCAGGATGACGAGCGCCGCGCGCGGCACGCCCGCCACGCCCTTGCTGGCCAGCATCAGCGTCAGCATCATCATGAGCTGCTGGGACCAGGCGAGATGAATTCCCGCGGCTTGGGCCACGAAGACGCTGGCGAGCGAGAGATACAACGTCGTGCCATCGAGATTGAAGCTGTACCCGGTCGGCAGAACGAAGCTGACGATATGCTTCGGCACGCCGAAGCGCTCCATGTTCTGCATCGCCACCGGAAACGCGGCTTCGCTCGAAGCCGTGGAGAAGGCCAGCAGGAACGGGTCCTTGACGGCGCGGAAGAAGCGGCCGAGCGGGATGCGGCAGATCACAATGACGGCGCCGAGCACGACCACCACGAAAACGACCAGCGACGCATACAGCGTCAGGATCAGTTTGCCGAGCCCGACCAGCACACCAAGGCCTTTGGCGCCGATGGTGGCGGCTACCGCGGCTCCGACGCCGAGAGGCGCAAAGTACATGACGTACAAGCGCCACCGGAGAATGGCTTGTGAACTCAAACACTTACGGGCGAACGACCTGGGCTGTGCGTTGCGCTGTGCAAAAACCAGGCGTAAGGTGGTGCCATGCACGAGCTGAATCTGTTCCGCCGTCATGTACCCGATTGTAAGCACGCCGCGGAGGGGGTCCGCTGGCTTAAGTGCGACTGTCCGATCCACATTTACGGCCGGCTTCCAAGCGGCCAGACGATCCGGCGCGGCCTGGCGACGCGCGACTGGAACATCGCCATGCGCAAGCTCGATCTGCTGGCGCGCGGCGAGCTCACCGTCGAGGTGGCGCCGAGGCGCACCGTCGCCGATTGCGTCACGGCGTTCCTGGCCGACTGCCGGCGCCGTGGGCTCCAGCCTGGCACTGTCGCCGCGTACAGGGCGACGCTGGCACAACTGGTGGCCACCCTGGGCGGCAAGCCCGTCGACGACGTGCGGGCCGAGGACATTGCCACCTGGCATGCCGCGTTACGGCGCGAAGACGGCGTGCCGTTCAAGGTGCGCACATCGGTTCGGGCGTTGATCGCCGTTCGCGTGCTCTTCAACTTCGCCCGCGATCGGGAGTGGATCGCACGCAACCCGGCCGCATTGGTACGCGCACCCAAACTGCCCAGCGAAGGCGCCACCCTGCCATTCACGCCAGTCGAGGTGCGCCGTATCCTGGCCGGCCTGGCGACGTACCAGCCGCGGGAGCGCCGCGAGCTCGCCATGCTGCGGCTGCGCGCGCTGGTGCCGGTGCTGCTGCACTCCGGCTTGCGCATCAGCGACGTGGCGGCGTTGCGGCGCACCGACGTCGACTGGAAACGTCGCTATCTGATTCTGCGCCAGCAGAAGACGGGGACGCCGGTGCGGATCCTGCTGCCCGAGTCCGTGATCCTGGCGCTCGACGCCCTGCCCGAATACCTGTTCACCGACATGGGGGACGAGCCGAAACCGGCCATTCAGAAGCTCACGCAGTTTCTGCTTGGCCTGGGGAAGCACGTAGGCGTGCACATTCGGCCGCATCGCTTCCGCGATACCTTCGCGGTCGACCTGCTGGCCAAGGGCACGGACATCCGCGTCGTGAGTCTGCTGCTGGGCCATCGCAGCGTCCTTACCACCGAGCGCAGTTACGCGCGCTTCATGCCCGAGCAGCAGCGGCTCCTGGACGCCGCGGTCGACAAACTGAACTACACCGCCGCCGCGCCCATCGCCATGCCCGCCGCCGGCTGAACGAGAAAGGCGGCGAGCCGAAGCCCGCCGCCCTTCGCCGTCTCTGATCACGCCGCTTTGACGACGTCCGTCTTCAGCCGGTAGATGGTCGGCGCCTTGATCGCCTCGATCTTCAGCCCGCGCTTCTTGGCGGCGGCCGACAGGAAGCCGCGTACCGAGTTCGCGTTCCAGCCCGTCGCCTCCATGATCTGCTCGATGCTGGCGCCCTCGGGCCGCGCGATCAGATGCAAAACCTTCGAGGCCTTGCTGTCGGCACCCGGCGCTGCGATGGCCTCGGGCTTCTCGCGTTTCTGTTTGACGGCCTTCGCCGCCGGTTTCTTGGTGCTCTTTTTCGTTGCCACAATGCTGTTCTCCTTGTGATCGGCGTCCGGCTGCGGCCGGAGTCGCTCTACCCCATTGATCGAAGGGACATGCAAGTCAAGGGCGGCGCCTGACGCGTCGCCGGGCCCGGGTGGCCTCCTACTGCCAGGAGCCAGATTGCGGCGCGCCCTGGCCAGCCCTGGCGCGCGGGCGCCGGCGTCATTCTGATTTCGGCTATGCAATCGAGGGCCGGCTTGGTCGGTCGCGCGGCGTCCGCCGGTCGTTTCGAGGGGGCCTATCCCGCCCGCCTGGCCGTCGCCGTCCTCCATGGCGGACCATACATTCCGGTAACGCCGTTTGAACTAAGCCTGGGCGGCAGACGCTTCGCGTGCTGATGGCTGACGGGTTGGTCGTGGCAGGGGATATGTTCGGGTCACAAGGAGAAGCTTGTGACCCATTCACAA
>JBEKHU010000331.1:0-4758 GCA_050012115.1 Bryobacteraceae bacterium
GAGAGCCTGAATGCGTCCGCCGTCGAAGCTCTTGGTAACGTCCCGGGTTTCCAGCAGGCACTCACTCACTGCGCAGGGCCTCCACAGGAGAAAGGCGGGCGCCGCGCCAGGCGGGCATGAAACCGGCGGCGAGGCCGATCAGGACGGCGATGAGCAGTGCCTCCGAGGAGTGCAGCCACGAAATGGAGCTCGAGCCAATGTTGGCGGTGGCTGGAATCAGGGCCAGCACGCGCAGCGCGCCCCAGCCTCCAGCGAGTCCGAGAACGCCGCCCACGAATCCGAGAACGGCGGCTTCCAACAGGATCAGCCGCATCACACGCCAGCGCCGCCAGCCCAGAGCGCGGAGGACGCCGATCTCTTTGGTGCGCTCGAACACCGACATGGCCATCGTGTTGGCGATGCCGAGAGCACCGATAAAGAGCGCGATCAGAGAAGTGCCCCAGGCCGTGGAGCGGGCCAGGGCGACTACCTGGTTGTTATGCGCGCGGTCGCGCGCGGGGACGGCCTTGAGTCCGGGCAGGGCGGCTTCAATCACGGCGCGCGCCTGCTGGATGCGGTCCTGTTCGGACTGCCCGGGCGGGGCGGGACGGAGGCGGACGTGGAACGCAGTCACCTTGCCGCCGAGGTCGGCGAGCTTCTGGAGTTGGCGGAGGGGCATCAGCGCGGCGCCCGCCTCCAGAGCCGAGCCGCCGCGGAAGACGCCCACCACATGGAAGGCGGCGCCCTGGATGTCGAGGCTGTCGCCGGCTTTCTTGCCGAGGTTTTCGGCCAGGATCTCGCCGAGTATGACCTCAGGCTCGCCGTCGCGGAAGCGGCGTCCCTGAAGGATGGTGAGGGGGTCGAGTTCGTAGGAGTCGGCGGGCATGCCATAAACCAGAGCGTTGACCTCAGGGGTCAGGTCCATCAGGTTCATGATCATCGGGACGGCGGAGGCGACCTGGGGCAGCGAGCGCAGCTTCGCTCCCACGCTTTCATCCACAGAGGTATTCAAGAATGTTTTTTGAACGATGGCCAGGTCGGTGCCCGCGCTTTCGTAGAGCTTCAGCCATTCGGCTTCAAAGGACTTGGCGAAGCCCACCAGGGCGACGAAGGCGGCAATGCCCATGGCGACGCCGCAGAGCGTGAGGGCGGTCCTCAGCCTGCGGCGCAAGAGATTCTTCAGCGCGACTCGGGATAGAGACATGGCCGCAGGTGAAGCCGGGACGCCTGCCGACAAGACGTCTCAAACATCCTACAGCGATGGCGGGACTGGGCGTCAAGGGCGCGCGAGATCGTGTCGCGGAGTCGCGCCGCAGCTCGGGCACACGGAGCGGGGCGCTTTGCCGAGCAGGGCCCAAGTGCGGTGGCGGGCCTTTGGAGAGCCGGCCGGCGCGGGCGCCGCCGGCTCCGAAGCAGGCCGAAGACGGGACTCAGCCCTTGACGCCGAGGCGCCGCAGGATGGCCATCATCGGGCACCAGTTGGTGAAGGCGGACTGAAACAGGTTCAGGCCGACGAAGGCCGTGAACCAATAGAAATATGGGCTCACGGTCATGCCGAGGGCGATGCTCAGCATGACGAAAAGACCGGCAACCAGACGCAACCATCGATCCACATTCATGGCTTATTCTCCTCGGGGATTAGATGCAGGAGTTTCGGACGCGGTCACAGCGCTGGATCCGGCGCGGGCGTGAAAGATGAAATAGACGATCGGCACGGTGACGCGCGAGAGGGCCAGCGACGCGATCTCGCCGGCCATCAGCGCGATGGCGAGACCCTGGAAGATGGGGTCAAAGAGAATCACGACGCTGCCGACGACGACGGCGGCGGCGGTCAGCATCATGGGGCGGAAGCGAACGGCGCCGGCGTCGATGACGGCGAGGTTCAGCGGCATGCCCTCGCGCAGACGCAGTTCGATGAAGTCGACCAGGATGATGCTGTTGCGCACGACGATGCCCGCGCCGGCGATGAAGCCGATCATGCTGGTGGCGGTGAAGAACGCGTGCAGGAGCCCGTGGGCCGGGAGGATGCCGACCAGGGAGAACGGGATCGCGGCCATGATGATGAGCGGAGTGGAGAAGCTCTGGAACCAGCCGACGACGAGCACGTAGATCAGGATCAGCACGGCGGCGAAGGCGATGCCGAGATCGCGGAACACCTCATAGGTGATGTGCCACTCGCCGTCCCACTTCATGGCGTACTTTGAATCGTCAAAGGGTTGTTGCGCGGTGAGCTGCTGGATCTCGTAGCCGCCATCCACAGGCAGTTTCGCGATCTCCGGCCCGAGTTTGAGAATGGCGTAGACCGGGCTCTCCATGAGGCCCGCGACGTCGGCAGTTACGTAGGTGACCGGCATCAGGTTCTTGTGGTAAATGCTGCGCTCGACGGTGCTGTTGTCGATGTGAATCAGTTCCGAGAGGGAGATCAGGCCGCCCTTGCCGGCCACTTTTAACTCCAACAGGCGCGCCAGGTCGCTGCGCGTGGGGCGGTCGAGGCGGACCGTGATCGGGATGTCCTCGCGTGCCTCGTCGATGTGCAGCAGGCCGGCGCTGGCGCCTCCCGAGGCCACGGAGACAGTGCGGGCGATGTCCTCCACGCTGACGCCGTTCAGCGCCGCTTTCTCGCGGTCCACACGCCAGATCTGTTTGGGTTGCGGGTCCTCGACGTACCAGTCGGCATCGACGACGCCGTCGGTGTGGTCGAAAATGTCGAGAATGCGCGCGGCGAGCTTTTCCTGGCCATCTTTGTTCGGACCGTAGACTTCAGCGACGAGCGTCTGGAGCACCGGCGGCCCGGGGGGGACTTCGGCGACCTTGATGCGCGCCTGGTGCGCGCGCGCGATGGCCAGCAGGCTCTGGCGGACGCGCTTGGCGATTTCGTGGCTGGGGAGGCTGCGTTCGCCCTTCGGCTTGAGGTTGACCTGAATGTCGGCGACGTTCGAGCCGCGCCTGAGGTAGTAGTGGCGCACGAGGCCGTTGAAGTTATACGGTGACGCCGTGCCGGCGTAGGTCTGGACATTGACGACCTCGGGCTGCTCGAACGTCTTCTCGGCAAGCTGGCGCGCCACCCGCGCGGTCTCTTCGAGAGTCGTGCCTTCCGGCATGTCAACGATCACCTGGAACTCGCTCTTGTTGTCGAAGGGCAGCATCTTCACTTTCACGAATTCAACGTAGACCAGCGCCATCGAGCTGAGCAGCAACACGACGACCAGCGTCAGGAAGCTGTAGCGCACAACGGACACGTGGATCAGACGGTCCATGAAGCGGCGATAGAAGACGGTCAGGCGATCCTCGCCGTGTTCGCGGCCGCCGTGCACGTGCGGGCGCAGCAGGCGGATGGCCGCCCAGGGCGTGACGATGAATGCGACGAGCAGCGAAAAGATCATCGCCGCCGTGGCGCCCACCGGGATGGGCCGCATGTAGGGCCCCATCAATCCGCCGACGAAGGCCATGGGCAAGATCGCGGCGATGACCGTGAGCGTGGCGAGGATGGTCGGATTGCCGACTTCGTCTACCGCCTCCACCGCGACTGCGGCGAGCGGGCGCCCCGCGTTGCGAGGCATGCGGACGTGGCGCACGATGTTCTCGACGATCACGATGGCGTCGTCGACGAGAATGCCGATAGAGAAGATCAGAGCGAACAGGGTAATGCGGTTCAGCGTGTAGCCATAGAGATAGAAAACCGTCAGCGTGAGCGCGAGCGTCACCGGGATGGCCGTGAAGACGATCAGCGACTCGCGGAAGCCGAGCACCAGCGCGATCAGCAGACTGACCGAGACGACGGCGATGCCCATGTGAAACAGCAACTCATTCGATTTCTCAGCCGCGGTCTCGCCATAGTTCCGCGTGATGGTCACATCCATGTCATGTAGGAGGAGAGTGCCTTTCAACCCGTCGACACGGCGCAGGACGTTGTCCGCGACAGCGATGGCGTTGGCGCCTTTGCGTTTCGCGATGGAGAGCGTGACGGCGGGCTCAAAACCGCTGCCGGCGGCGAACTGGACGTACTGGCTGGGCTCTTCGCCGGTGTCTTCGACGGTTGCGACGTCGCGCAAATAAACCGGGTGTCCATTCGAAACGGCAACGACCAGGCTCTTCGCTTCCTCCGCATCGCGCAGAAAACTGCCGGCTTCCAGCACCGTCTCAACGTTGCCCACCGACGCCCGGCCGGCGGGCAGCTTCTGGTTCGCGGCACCGAGCGCGCCCAATACCTGCAGGGGCGTCAGGCGGAAGGCGGAGAGCCGTCCGCTATCGAGAGTCACGCGAAGCTCGCGGCGCTGCCCGCCGAGGATCTTCACTTCGCTAACGTCCGGCGCCTGCTTGATCGTGTCGGTCAACTGCGCGGCAACTCGGCGCAGTTCGAAATCGTTGTAGCGCTTGCCGTGCAGCGTCAACGCCAGCACGGGCACGTCGTCGATGGAACGCGGCTTCACCAGCGGAGGAGTTGCGCCGGGCGGGATCAGGTCGTAGTTCGCATACATCTTCTGATTCACGCGGACGATCGCTTTCTCTTCGTCCTAGCCGACCTTGAAGCGCACGATCACCAGCGCCATGCCCGGCGATGAGGTGGAGTAGATGTACTCGACTCCGGGGATCTCCCACAGCAACTTTTCCATGGGCCGCGTGATGCGCTGCTCGACTTCCTGCGCCGAGGCGCCGGGCAGTTGCACGAACAGGTCGATCATCGGGACGATGATCTGCGGCTCCTCTTCGCGCGGCAGCATCAACACCGAGAAAACGCCGAGGAGCAGCGAGGCTGCGATCACGAGCGGCGTCAGTTTT
>JBEKHU010000332.1:0-4747 GCA_050012115.1 Bryobacteraceae bacterium
CGTGACCGCCGGGCTGAAATCTCTGCTCGACGAGGTGCTGAAACGTCTGGCGGGCAAAGGCGGCGCCCCTGTTCTTAAACTGATGACGCCCTTCGGCGGTGGCAAATCCCACACCATGGCCGCCTTGTTCCACGCGGCCGAAAATCGGAAGGCGTTGGATGTGTTACCCGAGGCGAAGGGACTGGAGAGTCCAGTTGGAGTCCGGGTCGCCGTGGTGGACGGGCAGTTCTTCAACGCCCAGCAAGGCAAGGAGTCCGATGGCATCAGGCCGCGGACCTTATGGGGTTGGCTGGCCCTGAAACTTGGAGGGAAAGCCGGGTACGAGGAGATGCGCGCCAACGACGAAGCGCGCGTGTCTCCCGGTGGCGACGATCTGCTCAAACTCTTTGGCGACAAACCGAACCTCATCCTCTTGGATGAAATTCTCGAGTACCTGATCAATGCTGGCGGCGTGAAGGTTCTGAACACCGATCTCCGCGAGCAGACACTCAACTTCCTGAAGGATCTCGCGGTCGCGGCGGCCAATGCGCCGAGGACGGTCGCGTTGATTGCCCTGCCATCCAGCCAGCCCCGCGAGACGCTACAGCATAGCCAACTTTTACAAACACTGGATCACTTCGTCGGTCGCAAAGACGCTTTGCGCGAGCCGGTTGAACAGGACGAGGTCTTCAGGGTCATCCAGCGCCGCTTGTTAGCGGAGATGCCCGAGGATGCGGATGCGGGTGCTGCCGCGGCGGCATACCAGCAAATCTTCACGCAGATGCGCAAGGCATACGCCGGGAGTGCGGCGGAGGAGCAACAGGCCGCCGAAGAGGGCATCCAACTGCGGGACCGGATGCGGCTGGCCTACCCATTCCATCCGGCTCTGCTGGACCTGATGCGCCAACGCTGGGCCTCGTTACCCGAGTACCAACGGACGCGGGGCGCTTTGCGGTTTCTCGCGGCTTGCCTGCGGGCACACAGCAAGGTGAGCAAGAGCGGCGTCGTACTCGGCCCAGGCGACGTGATGCTCAACGACGCCGAAGTCCGCAGGGCCTGCATCAAGGAACTCGGCCTGATGAATCGATTTGACGCTGTTTTTCAGTCCGACCTTGTGGGCGCAAACTCGACAGCCGGTCGCATTGATAAACTCCGCGCCAAGGCCAACCCGGCGGAAGTCGGGAAGTCCAACGCCAGCCGTCTGGCCACCGCCATCTTTCTCTATTCGTTCGGTGGTCTGCGTCGTGAGGGCGCGGGCACTACGGAGGTGCTTCCTCCTGGAGTCTCGGAGTCTGACCTTCTCGCGGCCTGCGTCGGCCCCGACCTCGACAGTCTCACGGCAAAGGCGTGCTTGGGCGAACTCAGACAGGCGTGCCTCTACCTGCACTTCGACGGCGTGCGGTACTGCTTCAAGCAAGACCCGAACGTAACTCTGCTTATCGAACAAGAGGCGGATGCTGTGGCGCGCGATGAGGGCCTCGTGACCAGGCAGATCAAGGAAATGCTGGAAGAGCGGCTGTCCGGACACCTTGCTGCTATCCCCTGGCCCGGCACATCCGGCGAGATTCTCGACGAACAGCCCCGCTTCCAGATTGCTTATTTACCCCTCGATTTCGCCACCAAGCCCGCCAAGGAGAAGGACGCTCTTGCGAGCGAATTCCTTGAGAAGTGCGGGAGTAAGCCGCGCATATACAAGAATGGTTTGGCCCTGGCGATTCCCACCACAGACCAGACGGAAAGTCTGCGCCGCGAGGTCCGCTATTTCGTCGCCGTTGATCGCGTCGGCAAGGCGGCTAAGAAACACAACCTCACCAAGGAACAGACTGACGAATTGCGGGAGCGCAAAGCCACTCACGCCAGTGCCGCCGAGTCTGCTTTTGTGAAGCTCTACCCCGAAGTCTGGCTTCCCAAACTCGATCAGGGCGCCATTAGCGTTGAGAAGATCGCGGTAGGTGGCCGGCCGCTCACAACCACTGTCAGCGAAAAGCACCTCGCCATGATCTTCGAGAGGAGCATGGAACTCCTGACCGTAGTGCAGTCCCGGGTCTTTACAAAGCTGAATCCGGTGAAGATCGTGGAACTATTTAAACTCGGAGAGGGGCAACCCCCGCGGCTCGGCATTCGCTGTGCTGACGTGGTGAGCGGGTTCTACTCGTTTTTAGGTTACACACGGCTGACCAGCAAGGAGGCCGTGCAGAAGGCCGTCGCGCGAGGCGTGCAGGAAGGGGTCTTCGGCTACTTCGCCGGCACCGTGCCTATGCTGGATGCCGCTGGCAGGTATCAGGTCGCCCGGAATAAGGTTCGCTTCGATATCCCCGTCTCAGACGACGAGGTCGACCTTGAATCCGGCTTCTTGATGCTCCCCCAAGCGATCCCCGCCGAGGCTGTACCTCAGCCTGGCCCCGGCCCTGTGCCTCCGGGTCCAACACCACCACCTGGGCCCATGCCTCCTCCTGGGCCAGGCCCTGGCCCAACACCACCGACACCCACCGAAAAGGTCGTTCAAGTGAGCTTCACCGCCAACCGCGATCAGCTTTACACCGCATGGAACGCCGTCGCAAACCTCGCAGACCTCGCCGGAAAGGTTGAGGTCAGCATCCGGGCCGAGTCGGCAACGGGCTTTGACAAGAGCAAGCTCCAGAACGGAGTCCTTGAGCCGCTGAGGGAAATCGAGTTGATCCACTGAAGCGCTATGCTGCCCGATTTGGGTTGAGCGCGCTCTCCCGCAAGGTCTCTCTTCCAACCAGAGAGAACCCGCGACGCGCCAAAACCTGCGGAATGTGGCGGATACGGAGACAGAGGCGGTGGGCACTGCTGTCAACAAAACAACCGTTTTGAGTTGGGGCAGAAAGGTAGCGGCTCCCCAAGAACCATGGTTTCAAACCACCTCTCCACCTCATAAGTTATTGATTCTACGTGGGTAGTCATTCTCACGCCTTGAACTGGTTCCTCACCTTGCGCTCTGAGCTGGATTGAGGGCAGAAGCAGCGCTTATCCGCGTGCTTCTGCCGCGGTCTCTTCCTCCGGCAGTCCGAGCACTCCGCCAAGCCCCGCCGAGGCTCGGCCCTTTCGGTTCAGGGCGTGTTCAGTTAATGTCTGCCCTGGCACCCGTGCAGATATCTACTGACCTTGAGCATGAAACAAGAGTGCCGACTTAGGGCGGTCAGCGGTTCGGGGCGCGGCAAACGCTCGCGGGACTTCAGTTGTTGGAAAGCTCGGTCGGTCGGGGTCCCCATCCGGCCGTTAACACTGCCTGTTAACCATTTGGCGTCGGCGCGTTACCATGTTCGATCGCGATGGTAGGACACTCTGAGCCGCGCCCCCGCCGACCACGAACCCGTCATCTGTGGGCTCACCGCCCACTAGACCACTGGCGGTCGCATTCGAACCTGGCGTCGAGCGCCAGTTTCAGGCGGCGGGCGGTCTCGGGGGTCTGCGGCTCCCAGTTTTTCCAGCGGGTCACGTTCTTCTGGAAGAGCATACGGGCCGCACCGAAATACCGCTTGCGCACCAGCAGCTGGCCGTAGAGTTGATCGCAGTCCGAGACCGCCTCCATGGCGGCCAGGGTGGGACGCGGGGCCGCTAGCAGGCGTCCCAGCAGAGGCTGCCCTTTGCTGATGATGGCGGCCGCCTGATCGGACTTCCCCTTGTGCAGCAGTTCCTCCGCCTGGCGGTCCATGGAGACTAATTCTTCGACCGCCCGGCCGTAGGAGGGTTCGATCGTGGGATCGGCTTTGGGCCGTTCGGCCGGCGGAGCGGTGGAACAACCGCAGAGCAGCGCGGCGGCCAGGATGACGCAAGGGCGCACTGAGTACAGCATAGCCGACAGGGGCAATGAGGGGCGTGTTGC
This sequence comes from Bryobacteraceae bacterium, assembly GCA_050012115.1. GTDB lineage: Bacteria > Acidobacteriota > Terriglobia > Bryobacterales > Bryobacteraceae > CAIVVT01. The sequence continues at coordinate 3,830 of JBEKHU010000332.1, forward strand.
CCGTAGCCCCACAAGCCAAAGTCGTAGACGGCCGAGCAGCCCGGGCGAGCAATTGCTGGAGAAAGACACCTGAAGATGAAGCCGAAGATCTGTTCGCCCGAAATGTACCAGGGTTCGCCAGTCTGCCGCGAACAGCGTCCCGGCGAGAAGAGCAGGGCCTGGACGCGCGTGGCCCGTGGACCCTCAATTCTGGCCGGCTCAAGACCTCCTCCAGTTAATTTCCGGACGAGCTCGGCCGCTACCTGCTGAATCTCCTCGTCGTCGAGTACGCCAACCCATCGGAGGATGCTCGCAAGGGACTCGTGCGAAGTGGTGAGCGCTTGATTGAACTGTAGGAGCCCTCCCTTACTTTTGACTTCACCGATCACGATGTCCGTCGCAGTCGTACACGGATCGAGTTCGGGCGCGGGGTGAACCTGTCGCTCAGGCTCTCGGTTGCCGGGAAAGCGAACGGCCAGAATATCAACCTCGGTGAGGTTTCTGCCCTTCTTGGGGGAGTGCACGATGAAGCCGCTGGTGAAGTACCCATTGAGGCGCATGTAGAGGGTGACCAGAATCTCCTGGATCTTTGCCTTGTCCACGTGTTGTCTCAAGAAAAGCTCCCTATCGACACTTGGTCCAGCAGCCCGCGCCTTCTTGCGGGTCTGCCGCGACCGGCAGCCAGGTGTCTAAAGTCTCCTGTCGGACTAATTGAGTTCATCAATCACGCTGTCTACGCCAGCACGTCGAAAGTACCGGAATTCGTCAGTGACCTTCATCTTCTTTCCTCGTGAGTTGAACTTCGGCACCTCACCGAAGCGCTCACGAAAACAGAGAAGAAACGCGCGCTCAAGTATCCTCCACGTTGCGACCTTCTGACGAGGCCTGCAGGTGACTATCCGTGCGTGAAACGTGCGGACGCCATGCAGCGAGAGAATG
>JBEKHU010000333.1:0-4741 GCA_050012115.1 Bryobacteraceae bacterium
GGAGTCGGCGATGACCTCGCGCGAGATAAGCGAGGTCTTCATGCCCTGCGTGCCCATGGTGATGCCGTCGGAGATGGCGATAGTGTTGAACTCCATCGGCGTGCCGCCGGCCTCGCGGATGCCGCGCGCGACCTCGCGGGCGATGTCGCGCAACAGCCAGTTACAGGGCATGGTGCCGATCCAGGTGTTGGCGATGCCGATGATCGGCTTGCGCAGATCCTCGTCGGTGAATCCGATGCCTTTGAGTTGCGCGCGGGCGGGGGCGCGTTCCGGGCCTTCGTAGAGCGTGCGGCTGGGGAGTTTCATGATGGTGAAACAACTATCATATCGCCTCGGGCGCGGCAGGCCGGCCGGAAAGGCGCGGAAGGGCGCGGAGTGGGCCGGCGGCGATTCGGGACTTCGTGGGCGAGCAGGGTGATCCAATGGCGGTCTTCCAAGCGATGGAGCCTTGAGGGGAATGCTTCCTTTGGTCACGGCTTGAAGGGGCCACGAAAAAGCCCCGGCTGGTGAGCCGGGGCTGATTCGCCGAGAGAAGAGTCAGGAGTTGGGAGGTTAGCTCTTGAGCAGAGCCAGGACTGCCTGCGGGGCCGAGTTGGCCTGTGCCAGGGCGGCCACGCCGGCCTGTTGCAGGATCTGGGCCTTGGTCAGGTTGGCGGCCTGTTGGGCGAGGTCGGCGTCGCGGATCTGCGACTCGGAAGCGGCCTCGTTGGTCACCTGGGTGGAGGCCAGGTTCAGAGCGTAGTTGAGGATGTTCTCGTTCTTACCGACTCCGGCCTGTGCCGCGCCGAGCGCCGACACGGCGGCGCTGATGGTGGCGACGGCCGTCGCGGCGTTGCCCTGCGTGCTGATGTCAGTGGCACCTGCGGCAGTGGCCGCGACGCCGCCGACAACGAAGCCCAAATCCTGGGCGCCCGTGTCCGTGCCGGCAACCGTCGGCGCGTTGGCGATGGGGTCGGTGGTGGAGAAGACGAGGTGGCCGGCAGCGTTGATGGAGGCCGAAAAGTTGGCCGCGGCGAAGTCGGGGTTCGCCGAAGCCTGCTGCGCGATGGCGTTGTTGATTGCGGTGAGCAATCCGGCCTTGGTCGAGACGCCGCCGAGGCCGACGGTGACGACGACGCCGGCCGCGGTGCCGTAGTCGGCAAGACCGCCGGCGGCCGTATTGGTTAAGGTAAAGGTCGCGACGGCGTTGGCGCCGACGGCCGTGGCCACGTTGGCGTCCGTGGCGAGGGCGACCGTGCCAGCCGCTGTGTTGGAGTTGAGACCCAGGCTGACGGCGTCGACGGCGGATCCGGTCAGGTCGACGTTCACCGTGCCGCCGGCCACGGTCTGACCGCCGCCGACGACCACCGAAAGGGGAGCCGCGACCATGCCGCCGCCATTGTTCATGCCCATGGCGGTGGCCTGACGCGTGATTTCAGCCATGGTGCTGGCGAATTCGGCCTGCAGCGTGGCGCGCCCCGCCGCCCCGCCACTAAAGGTGGACGCTGCGGACTGGGTGGCCAGGGTGTTGAGGCGGTCGAGCAGATGACCGATGTTGCTGATGCCGCCATCGATGGTCTGCAACTGGGCCTGGGCGTCGTTGATATTGCGGACGCCCTGGGTCAGGACCGCCTGGGAGTCGCGCAAGCTGTTGGCAATCGCCAGACCCGCGGCGTCGTCGCCGGAGTTGACGATGCGCAGGCCGGAGGTGACCTGGTTAATGGTTTTGCCCTGGAAGGCATGGGTTTGGTTCAGGTAGTACTGAGCCTGTAACGAAGCACCGTTGGTGTTAATCGAAAACGCCATTGCTATTTCTCCATGGGTGGACCGTCGAACGCCGGAATCCCTTCCTGCGTGGGCCGCTTTGCGGCCCGGCATCGGCACCCAAGGTTCTCATCGGGGGGATGGGGCGGGACTTGAGAAGAAATGTCGTGGATTCAAACGCCCTGCTTCTGCGGGCCGGCCGCATCGCCCGAGGCGTGGGTGCGGAGCACGGTCACCAGGCGGGTGAGGCTTTCGGTGGCGTGGAAGGCAGCGGCGCGGCGATTCTCTTCGCACGTGAGGTGCAGTTCCTTGCGCATGACAGCGACTTCAGGGGGGGCGCTGAAGCCGAGCTTGACGCGCGAGCCGCTGACCTCCAGCACCTGGACCTCGATGCGGCCGTCGATGACCACGGCTTCGCCGACTTTGCGGCGGAAGACTAGCATGGCGCCTCGCCGGCCGAGAGCGAAGTCAGCGGGGTGACGTGGGAGTAGGAAGAGCCGGCCAGAATTACCTGGACGCCGAGCCGGCGTTGGGGGTGGATGAGGACGGGCGCCACCAGGTTGGCGGTAGGCGGTCCGTGCTCGGGCAGGGTCAGGATGGCGAGGAGCAGGTGCGTGGCGGAGGAAGCCGAATACTGGCCCGGTTCCAGGCCGGAGGGCTGGCCCTCGCCGGGAAGCAGTTCGAAACTGTAGTCTGGGTCGAGCAGGACGACGGGGGCACAGACGAAGCGCACGGACGGTCGTTCGAGGCTGACGAGGAAGACAAAGGGCGCGAACTCGGCCGACTGTGCGACGAGGAAGAAGCGCAGCGTCTCAAAAGAGGGAAGCCCTTCAGGAAAGGTGAGCACGTCCTCGTCGCGGTATTCGAACGGGCCGAGACCCGGCGTGGCGAGCGTGGGCATGCGAAGCGGCGTCCTCCAGAAGAGAGTGCCGCGCGGCAAGGGATCTTCTCGGCTCAAAGTCGGGGCGGGGCGAGTTTCCGGTCATGGTTTTGTGTTAGGAATGAAACGAGCCGGCTATCGGAATGGGCGTAGTGGTCAGAATCGGCGCACGCAAGGCGCTCCTCAGGGAGGGCGAGTGGCGGTGTGCGGATTGGAAGCTGGAGCAGCGGCTGAATGCGCAGACGCAGGTGTGGATCACGGAGACGGGCGGTCCCGAACTGGGGTCCGAAGACCCGGAAGCCGAAGTGGCGCGGGAGATGGCGCGGCGCAACGGGGGAGTGGTGCAGATGCATGCGCCGGCCCATCCGAAGCGCTCGCAGCGGCTGTATTTCGAGCGCCGGCAATACAGTTTCGATTTCCAGACCGGAGCCTGAATTGGGCGGGTGGCGCGCGGCAAGCGTCGCCGGCTGACGGCGATCGCTTACGATAGAGAAATACCTGCATGAACCAGGAACCCAGCGGCATGCCGCAGGCATCCGGAAACTCGAATTCAGAACGGCCCGCGGCCAGGCAGTCCGTGCTCGCGCGGCATCGCTGGCTGGTTCCGGCGGCGTGGTACGGCCTGTGGATCGTCGTGCTGTTTGGGCCGGTGATCTGGATCATGTTCAGGGAATACGCGCAGGACGAGAGCATGGGGCACGGCTTTTTCGTGCCGCTGGTCGCCGGATACATCATCTGGCAACGCAGGGATGCGCTCGATGAGACCCGGGCAACGCCGCATTGGAGCGGGTGGGTGCTGGTGGTGTGCGGTTTTCTGCTGCTGATGCTGGGGACCTTTGGCGCGGAGTTCGCGCTGATGCGGGGCGGGTTGTTGCTGACGATCTACGGAGTCGTTCTGGCGGCGTGCGGCGTGACAGTGTTCCGCATGCTGGCGTTTCCGCTGCTGCTGCTGCTGTTCATGATCCGCATTCCGCAGTTCATTTACGGGCAGATCACGTTCCCGCTGCAGATCCTGGCCAGCCAGTTCGCCGAGACCAGTCTTTCGGCGCTGGGCATCCCGGTATTGCGGGAAGGCAACGTGTTGGAGCTGGCCAGCCAGAAGCTGAACGTGGTGGAGGCATGCAGCGGGATCCGTTCCCTGCTCTCGCTGGGATTCCTGGGCCTGGTGTACGGGTACTTCTTCGAATCCAAGATGTGGATCCGGGTGGTGCTGGTGCTGGCCACGCCGCCGATCGCCATCGTAGCCAACGGGCTGCGGGTCACAATCACCGGCATCCTGTCGGAGGTCAACAAGGAGTACGCCGAGGGCCTGTTCCACATGATGGAGGGCTGGGTGATCTTCATGGTGGCGCTGCTGGCGCTGCTGATTCTGCACCAGGTATTGATCCGGGTGGCGCGACTGGCGAATCGGAAAAAGGCTGCAGCCGGTGTTTAGCTTTCTCAAATCGAGGCGCGGGGCCGCGCTGACGGCGCTGCTGGCAGCGGAGGCGGTTTTCTACATCGCTTACCCCAAGCAGGAGATCGTTATTTTGCCGAGGCCGCTGAAGACGCTACCCGCGGAACTGGGCCAGTGGCACATGGCAGCGGAGAGTGAGATCAGCGCCGAGGAGCAAGGCGTGCTGAAGTCGGACGACACGCTCAACCGGGTGTACGTCGATCGGGCGACGGAGACGCCGGCGAATCTATTCATCGCCTTTTTTAAGACGCAGAAGACGGGCGTGGCGCCGCATTCGCCCAAGGTCTGCCTGCCGGGCTCGGGCTGGGAGCCGACCGAGACGGGCATCCTGGCGATCCCGGTGCCGGGACGGGCGGAACCGATCCGGGTGAACCACTCCATCATCGTCAACGGCGAACGAAGGAGCGTGGTGCTGTATTGGTATCAGACGCACAACAAAGTCCTCGCCGACGAATACGGGGCCAAACTGAACACGATCCTGGACTCGCTGCGATTCCGGCGGAGCGACACGTCGATCGTACGGATCATCGTGTCCGAGAGCCCCGGTATAAACGCCGATGCGGAGGCACGGCAGCTGGCACAGCAGTCGTTTGCGGCGATTCGAGAACTGCTGCCGCAATGAGGAGTGAATGGAACGGCTGCGCGTAGCCGGCGCGCGAGGC
>JBEKHU010000334.1:0-4736 GCA_050012115.1 Bryobacteraceae bacterium
TCGCTCAGTTCCCCGGCGCCAAGATCGCCGAGATCCCGCTGCCCGGCCCCGATTTCGTCTTCACCGGCTCCAAGACCGTCCAGGTGGACGTGAAGGATTGAATATGCCACTCAGTTGGTTTTCCGCCAGTACTAAGTTGCAGAAGTTGGCGTATCAAAGCGCTTGCTTGCGCACGCAGGTGTGTAACGACTTCAGAGCCGCGACCGTAAGGGAGCCGGTGCCGGAACTTCTGCAACCGGACACTAGCGCGAGGCGCTGGCGCCAAGTGGAGGGGAAGGAATGAACATGCCGCTCCCCCTTCGTCTGGCCGCCACTCTTTGCGCCCTCGCCTGCCTGCTCCGCGCCGGCGGCCCCGCGGCCTGGGAAAGCAACTCCTGGTCCGACTTTCTGAAGGGCCGCTTCAACGGCGTCTCCTTGACGCGCGACGGCCGCCTCACCCTCGCCCCACACCTCGATCCCCTCGCCACAACCGGCGAAGGCGCAGTCTGGTCCGTCGTCCGCGCCTCCGACGGCGCCCTCTGGTTCGCCACCGGCCATCGCGGCCGCCTGTATCGCCTCGCCCCCGGCTCGCCCGCCGCCGCCAAACCGCGACCCCTCTGGACCGCCCAGCAGCCCGAAATCTTCGCCCTCGCGCCCGCCCCCGCCGGCGCGGTGTTCGCGGCCATTTCGCCCGGCGGCCAGATCTGGCGCATCGACCCTTCCGGCAAAGCTGAGGAGTGGTTCAACACCAAAGCTAAGTACGTCTGGTCGCTGGCCGTCGCCCCCGATGGCGCTCTGTTCGCCGGCAGCGGCGACGACGGCCGCGTTTGGCGCATCGCGGCCCAGGGTCAGGGCGCAGTCTGGTATGAAACCGGCCAGGCGCACGTCACCTGCCTGGCCTTCGACAACTCCGGCGCACTGCTCGCCGGCAGCGAGCCCAACGGCAACCTGTACCGCATCACCGCCCAAAACCGCGCCTCGGTCCTGCTGCATTCGACCCTGCCCGAAATCCGCGACGTGCTCGCCTTGCCCGACGGCTCGCTGCTCGCCGCGGCCCTCGGCGGCGGTTTGGCTCAGAAACAGTCGCAGGCGGCCGCTGCCGCCTCGGCGGCCATGGCCAGCGTCCCGCCTGTGACCACCACCATCACCATCACCGCCGACCCCTCCTCCCGCTCCGGCCTCGGCCCCTCCACGCCCGCCCAGACCGGCCTCGACCTGAAGCCCCCCGCCCCGCGCTCCGCCCAGCCCTCCGTGGAAGCTTCGGCCACCCCTCCCGCCACCGCCCCGGTCGAGGTCGCCGGTGTTGAAAAGTCGGCCCTCTACCGCATCGCGCCCGACCTGACCGTCGAGACCCTCTGGACCTCCAAGGAGGAGAACCTGCTCGGCCTCGCCCTCAGCGGCGCTACGCCCTATGTCTCCACCGACCTCCGCGGCCGCGTCTATTCCATCGCTCCCAACGCCCGCACGGCGCTCGTTCTCGAAAGCGGCGAAGGCGAAGCCACGCGTCTTCTCGATACGCCCGCCGGCCTGCTGGTCGCTACCGGCACCCTGGCCCGGCTCTTCGCTCTGACCCCCTCCCGCGAGCAGTCCGGCTGGTATGAATCGTCGGTCTTCGACGCCGGCGCCGTCGCCCGTTGGGGCCGCCTGGAGTGGCGCGGCGATCTCTTGGGCGCGCGCATCGTTTTTCGCACGCGCAGTGGCAACTCCGCCCGCCCCGATAAGACCTGGAGCGACTGGTCCGAGTCCCTTACCGACCCCGCCACTGCCCGCCTCTTGAGCCCCAACGCCCGCTATGTCCAGTGGAAGGTTGAGATGCAGGGCCCCGCGCCCTCCGCCACCGCCGCCAGCATCGACGCCGTAACGCTCTCCTACCAGCCGCAAAACAACCGCCCTGTCGTGCGCAGCATCACCGTCACCCCGCAGTGGGTCGCCGCTCCGCAAAAGCCCTCCGCCGCGTCGGCTCAATCCGGCGCGGGCTCCGCCTTCAGCGTCACCGTCTCCGATTCCGGCGACTCCGGCCCGGCGACTACCTCCGGCACCCCCACCCAGCAGGTCAACCGCGCCGGCGTGCTCCAGTTGTTCCTCTCCTGGCAGGCCGACGATCCCGATAACGACCGTCTGGTCTATACCTTACAGGTCCGCGGCGAGGGCGAGCGCGAGTGGAAAACGCTCAAGTCCGAGCTCACCGACAACACCTTCTCCCTCGATGCCGACTCGCTCGCCGACGGCCGCTACCGCTTCCGCGTCATCGCCAGCGACCGCCCTTCCAATCCCCCTTCGCAGGCCCGCGAAGCCGACCTCGAAAGCCCGCCCGTGCTCCTCGACCAGACCCCGCCCGTGCTCACCCTGGCTGAGCCTCGCCGTACCGCGCAGGGCGGCTCGGACTGGCTCGATATCGAGGTCGAAGCCGTCGATGCGCTCTCGCCCGTGCGCCGCGCCGAGGTCTCTGTCGATGCCGGTGCGTGGCGTCCGATGGAGTGCGCCGACGGCGTCGCCGACAGCCTGCGCGAGCGTTTCCTGGTCCGTCTGCCCGCGCCCCCGCCGGGCGAACACCTGGTCACCGTCCGGGTCTACGACGCCTCCGGCAACGCCGGTCTGGCCCGCCGGGTGATCCACTAAAACACCGCCTCCGCCACCACCAAAACCAGCGCCCAAACACCGCGATTCTCCGTCTCGGCGAAACACGCGGAGAATTTCAATAAGTCCTTTAGATCACCGTAGATACACGGTGAAGCACGGTGCGCGCGCAAAAATGCGCATTTTAATTCGCGTAACTCCAATCATTGCAACAGATCCACAGTGAAACACGGTGCGCACGGTAAAATGCATGGCTTAATGTTCGTAACCCTCCTGTTTGCAACAGATCCACCGTGACCCACGGTGACGCATATTAATGTACGGTGAAATGCACGGTGAAATTCCAATAAGTCCTTTGCTTACCACACATCCACCGTGACGCACGGTGCCCGCAAAAAACGCTGTTTTTACGATAAAAACACGGTGAAATACGGTGTTTTCACGGTAATTCCACGCTGCGCCGCACGGTGAAACAACGCCGGAACCGGCCCTGAACTTGGGCGGCGAGTTCGTGCGTCGGACAGAAGCGCGTGTCCCCGAAGAAAAATGGACCGCAAGGTATACAAAGGCTGGCGGCTGGGTGTACACTTGCAGAACCCGGCCGCCCCAAGGGAGCCTCCGGGTCAGTAACAGAGGAGCAAAGTAAAATGCAGAGACTTTCGAAGATTGTTGTTTCGAGCCTCGCTTTCGCGGCGGTTTCGATGACCATGGCGCAGTCGCCCGGGCCGTCCCCTGTCCTGCGGTTCATCCGCGAGGACATCAAGCCCGGCAAAGGGGCGGCGCACGAGAAAACGGAGGCGGCCTTCGTGCGGGCCTTCTCCAAGGCCGACTACGCGCACTACACGGCGCTGGTGGCGACCACCGGGCCGAGCCACGCTCTGTTCATGGAACGCTACGACAGTTTCGCCGCGCTGGAGAAGGCGATGGCCTCAACCGAAAAGGAACCGGTCAAGAGCGCTCTCGACCAAGCCGAAGCCGCGGACGGCGAGCTGCGCAGCGGCGAGCGTGAGATGATCGGCACCTACCGCCAGGAGTTGAGCTACACGCCGGTGCCGCCAAACCTGCCCAAGTACCACTTCTACAGCGTCACCACGGTGCGGGTCCGGCCGGGTCACAGCGACGATTTCGAGGCCCTGACCAAACTGCTCGCCGCCCATTGGGAGAAGATCGGCAGCAAGCAGCGCCGCGTGGTCTACGGCATTACCTCCGGCGCGCCGGGTGGAACCTACCTGATTCTCAGTGGCATGGAGACGTTGGCATCGATGGATCCGCCGCGCCCGGCCGTGCCTCCGGCCCAATCGTTTGGCGATGACTGGGCGCGCTACCAGAAGCTGCTCTCCGATGCCGTGATCAGCACCGAAAACCTCCTTTACTCCGTCAGCCCCAAGATGAGCTACCCGCGCAAGGAGTTCATCGAGGCCGATCCGGACTTCTGGGCGCCCAAGCCCAAGCCGGCCGCCGCGGCTAAACCGGCCGCCTCCAAGTAACTCAATTCCGGCAGCGCAGCGCGGGATTAGGATCGCTGCGGGTGACGCGGCCGGTGGTCATGTAACTGTCGGCCGCCCCGCCCTCGCCTCACCGCCTGTGCCGCCGCTTACGGAATAGACGGCGGTCATCGGGAAGCCAATCGGGCGCAGGACGGACGGACCTGATAGGCGCACGAGAATCAGCCCGCAAGGAGGCGCCTCCTCTGCGAACGGGTCAGCCTGAAGTGAGCAGTTGGCGATTCTGGCCAAAGCACCGGTCAGCTCTGCCACTTTCGCTCGATTCCCGTTCGACAAACGACAAACGCGACAAACGGGCGAACGGGTCAGCCCTCTGCCACCTTGGTTCGAATAGCCAACTGCTCACTTCAGGCTGACCCGTGCGCCCCCGTTCGCCCCGTTCGCCCGTTCGCCTCGTTCGCCTGTTTGCACCGTTTGCACGTTTGCAAGGCTGACCCGTTTGCAGCACCGTTTGCACCGTTTGCACCCGTTTGCACGTTTGCACATGCCAGCCGCGCAAGAGGGCTCCGCGCGTCTCCGTCCCAGGCGCGCGCGAATCACGCCCGGAGCCTCGATCAACCACGCTGGCACTCATCGGATGGCGGACGCGAGAGATCGGGAACGGCGACGCTCTATTTGTCGGTCGCCATGAAGCTCGAAAACCCGTAATCGCCCATTACGCCGGTGGCCCCTTCG
>JBEKHU010000335.1:0-4734 GCA_050012115.1 Bryobacteraceae bacterium
TCCGCCGTTGACCGGATAATTCTGGGGGCAGTGACTCTTCGGAGGTCAACGGTTCAACTGGATTTGGCGGCCTCAAACACTCCCGTGCTGTTGAACCGGGAGTATTCGAGCGGCGGGCCCTTGGGTACCGGCGAACCAAGAGAGCGATAGCGAGAGGTGGACAAACAAATGGATACTCTTCAAGATTTATTGAACGGAATGGAGGCTGTGAGCAAGAAAGTCGCAGACCTCGAAAACCAATTGGCCGAAGCACGGGCCGATGGGAAAAAGCTGTTTAACGAGTTTCAGAAACGCCAGGGTGATCTGGCGGGCAAATTCGGCTGTGCGGGGTCGCTGGAATCGGCCCGGACGCGCACCGGCCGGAAACCCCGTTCGGTGGCCGCCAATATCGCGGTCGGCGGTTCCCGGATGGTGACGAATGCCGCGCAGGCGGGCAAAAGCCAGGCCGAGGCGAAGAAAGCCGGCATGGACCGCGCCATTGAATTGGCAAAAAAGCACGGCCTGAGTGGGGTACCCGAAGAAGCGGCCAAAATGATCGAGGCGACCCTGAAACGGCGTTACTCCAAAGCAAAATAAGCTGGCAGGCGCAAGCCTAGACTCTTCTCACAAAACTCCCGGATATCGCTGGCAAGCGGCGCTGAGAAGTGCCGCTTGTTTGCAATCAGATCCATAGTGAACTCTACGCTCGAACAGTGGAGCGCCTGTCTCTTCAGTCCGAGCCAGTCTTGTTGCCTTTCCGTCCAACCCTGTTCAAGGAACTCCAGGAACAAAGTCTCGTCGGGACCGTAAATCTTGTCTCCGAAAACCGGATGACCGAGCGCCCGCGCGTGAGCGCGGATCTGGTGGAGGCGCCCGCTGGCCGGCAAGACTTCCACCAGGGTGGCCTGGTCATTGGAAACGAGTGGCACAAAAAAAGTCAGCGCCGGCTGCCCCGTTCCATCCTGCAGCGGCGCCCGCCGCAGCCTCACCGGCGAGGCCGGGCGCAACCCAAGCGGCAGAGCCACGGCCACGCGTCCACTCAGCCGTCCCATCAACAACGCCACGTACTTCTTATGGTATTGGCCGTTCTGAACCGCCCGCTGGAGGCGTTTCCCCAGTTCCTCGTCGCCGGTCAGCAGCATGACGCCGCTGGTTTCGCGGTCCAGGCGAAAAGGCATGTGCAGTTTCGGCGCACCCAAGAACTCGCGGGCCGCGCCGGCGAGACTGGACCAGGGGCCATGCTTCGAGGGGTGGCAGACCAAGCCGGCGGGCTTGTTGAGCACCACCAGCCCGGCGGTCCTTGTGAGAATCCAGGATTCGAGTTCATCGGGTGTGATGCGCCAACCCCACGGCTCAGCGGGCATACACCTCAGGTTACTTCGCTCTACGGCTGGTCCGATTGACGAGTCGCGCGCGGCCCTGCCAGCCCCGGCTTTGAGTTCCGCCGGCGCTTGCCGTTACCCTGGAGGCCATGGAACTCGTAGAGACGGCGACCCTGGGCGGAGGATGCTTCTGGTGCCTCGAGGCGGTCTTTCAGCAACTGCAGGGCGTTGTATCGGTCGTCTCCGGCTACATGGGCGGCACAGTGGAAAGGCCGGCGTATGAACAGGTCTGCAGTGGGAAGACGGGGCACGCTGAGGTGGCGCAACTCAAGTTCGACCCCGCCGTGACAAGCTTCTGCGAGATCCTCGAAGTCTTCTTCGCGATCCACGATCCGACCACCCTCAATCGCCAGGGCGATGACATCGGGCCGCAATATCGCTCGGTGATCTTCTGGCATAGCGAGGAGCAGCGCGAGACGGCCGAGGCGCTGCTGCGCGAACTGGAGAAGGAGCGCGCGCACCTGGACCCGATCGTGACGCAGATTGTGAAAGCGTCCGAGTTCTGGCCGGCCGAGGATTATCATCAGAACTACCTGAACACTCACCCCTCCCAGCCGTATTGCGCCTTTGTCGTCGCGCCAAAAGTGGCGAAGTTCCGGAAGAAGTTTGCGGCGCGGCTCAGACAGGGCTGAGGCTGCTTCCTGAGGCAGGTCTCCGGCCTGCTGGGGCAGTGTTCGCGCCCGTTTTGAGCGCGCTGACCGTGCAGCGTCGGTTACGATTGCCCGCCGCAGCGGCCCGGCGGGGCGCGGTTCGTTAGAATGCGAGACGGAAGGTGGACTCGGAGTTGCGTCCCGGTGTAAGGACGGTTCTGGTTCGCGGAATCCTGAGCCTGGCGGCCGTGTGCGGAATCACGGCGGCCTGCAGCAAGGTGTTCTCTGTCAACGCGACGACCGCCGGTTTCAGCTACCTGATCGGTGTGCTGTGGATCGCCACGGTCTGGGGCATGACCGAGGCCGTGCTGGCATCCGTCCTGGCGACGGTCTGCTTCAACTACTTCTTCCTGCCGCCGATCGGGCGGTTCACGATCGCGGATCCTCAGAACTGGATCGCCCTGCTGGCCTTCCTCGCCACCGCGCTCGTGGCGAGCCACTTGTCGGACCGCGCAAAGAAGCAGGCTCTTGACGCCCGCCGGCGGCAGCGGGAGACGGAACAGCTCTACGCGGTAAGCCGGGCAATCCTGCTGAGCGAAGCGAGCCGGCCGTTGTGTCTGCAGGTGGTGCATTCCATCGCCCAGATCTTCGAATGCAGCGCAGTCGCGCTGTACGACGCCGCCAGCGGCGAGTTGTACCGCGGAGGTCCGGAGGACGTGGCGGGGATCGAACCGAAGCTCAAACAGGTCGTTCTGCAAGGGACGAGCCTGCACGAATCCGAGTCCGGTTTGGTCGTGGCCCCTGTCACACTGGGGGGACAGCCGATTGGGAGCCTGGCCGCGACGCGCATGGAGGTCTCGGATGGCGCATTGCAGGCGCTGTTGAATCTGGTCGCCATCGCGCTGGAGCGAGTCCGGGCGCAGGAGGCCGCGACCCGGGCCGAGGTGGCCCGTCAGAGCGAGGAGTTCAAGTCGACTCTGCTGGATGCCATTGCGCACGAATTCAAGACCCCGCTCACATCGATCAAGGCGGCGTCGACATCGATCCTCGCCGATGCCCAGACTTTGCCCGCGCCGCTGCGGGAGCTCACGGCGATCATCGACGAGGAAACCGACCGCTTGAGCCTGCTGGTCACGGAAGCGGCGCGGATGGCCGAGATCGAAGCGGGCAGTGTCCGGCTCGAGAAACGGCCGACTCAGGTGAAAGCGCTGCTGGACCACGTTCTGGAATACTTCGGACAGCGGCTGGAAGGACGGCGCCTGAACCTGCGCGTGAGCGAGCGTCTACCGCGCATCGACGTGGACTGCGATCTGATTTCACTGGCTCTGCGGCAACTGATCGACAACGGACTGAAGTACTCGTCCCCGGCCACGTCCCTCGACCTCGCAGCCGAGACCGGTGATGACCAGGTAGTGATTCTCGTCCGGGACCGCGGACCGGGCATTCCCAATAAGGAAATCGAGCGCGTGTTCGAAAAGTTCTACCGCCGGGGCAGCGTCCGGCAGCGCGTCCCGGGCAGCGGGCTGGGCCTCTACATCGCGCGGGAGATTGCTCGGGCGCACGGTGGGGACCTGGTGCTGCAAAGCACGCCCGGCGAGGGTGCTGAGTTCCGCATGACACTTCCGGCGCTGGAGGAGCCCTCCACGCCGTGAACGCCGGACGCATTCTGGTCGTCGATGACGAGCCGCAGATCCGCCGGGTGCTGCGCGCCACGCTGACCTCGCGCGGCTACGAGGTCGTGGATGCGCGCACCGGCGAGGAGGCGCTCGAGGCGCTGCGCGACAGCCGTTTCAACCTGGTGCTGCTGGACATCAATATGCCCGGTATCGGGGGCCTCGAAACGTGCAGGGAGATTCGGGCGAGCTCGGAAGTCGCGATCATCATGCTGACGGTGCACGATGCGGAGGCCGACAAAGTCGCCGCCCTGGACGCCGGCGCGGACGATTACGTCACCAAGCCCTTCAGCACCCCCGAACTGCTGGCGCGGATCCGCGCGGCCTTGCGCCGGCAGCCCAGCGCGGGCGAGGGCGCGCCGGAGTCGATCCTCCTGGAAGAAGTCGAAATCAAGCTGGCCACGCGCCGCGTGGTGGTCCAGGGCCGGGAAAGCCGTCTGACCCCCAAGGAATTTGACCTGCTGCAATACCTGCTCGCGAATCCGAATGTGGCCATCCCGCACACCAGATTGCTCCAGGCGGTCTGGGGGCCGGACTACGGCGACCAGGTCGAATACCTGCGCGTGTTCGTCAATCAATTGAGGAAGAAGATCGAGCCCGACCCCTCCCACCCCAAGTACCTGCTCACCGAGCCTTGGGTCGGCTATCGTTTCGCCCTGCCGCCCAAATCCTCCTGAACGGCGCCGGCGGATCTAACGAAGTCCTTACGCCATCCTTATGCCTCCTTTATGCCCCCCTCCGTAACCTGAGTTTGGGAGGCTTGAATGGCAACCATCCACTGGACTCCGCAGTACTGATCGACCGTCACGCCACACCGTGAGGCCGGAGCGGGAGGCCAGGTCGAGGTCGTGGTTCTCCATACGGCCATCCCCGCGACTCTGCTGGCGCTCAAGACCGCTGCGACTCTCGCCAAGGGCCTGTCGGCGCGAATTCGTCTGCTGGTGCCGCAGGTCGTACCGTATGCCCTGCCCTTGGAAGCCCCGCCCGTTCCCGCCAGCTTCACCGAACGCCGGTTCCGGACGATGGCCCAGGAGGTGGCTGTGGAAACGGCGGTTGAAATCGTCCTGTGCCGTGACATCGCCACCGCGCTGGAGACTCTGCTCCGGCCCC
>JBEKHU010000336.1:0-4733 GCA_050012115.1 Bryobacteraceae bacterium
CTGGCGGCGGGTCAAGCTGGCGCGTCACCCGAAGCGCCCGCATACGCTGGATTACATCCAGCGGCTGGCTCCGGATTTCACTGAGATCCACGGCGACCGGGGCTTCGGCGACGACGCGGCGATCGTGTGCGGCTACGGCCATCTGAGCGGCCGCCCGGTGATGTTGGTGGGCCAGCAGAAGGGCCGCGACACCAAGCAGAAGCTGCTGCGCAACTTCGGCATGCCCAAGCCGGAGGGTTACCGCAAGGCGATGCGCGTCATGGAAATGGCGGCCAAGTTCAACCGCCCGGTGATCACCTTCCTGGACACCCCGGGGGCCTATCCGGGGATCGATGCGGAGGAGCGCGGGCAGGCCGAGGCGATCGCCTGGAACCTGCGCGAGATGGCCCGGCTGGAGACGCCGATCGTGGTCGTGGTGATCGGAGAAGGCGGCAGCGGCGGCGCGCTGGCGCTGGGCATTGGCAACCGGGTGATCATGCTGGAGAACGCGATTTACAGCGTGATTTCGCCGGAGAGCTGCGCGGCGATCATTTACCGGGACGCCTCGAAGGGCGAACTGGCGGCGTCGGCGCTCCGTCTCACGGCCCCGGATCTCAGCAAACTGGGGCTGATCGACGGCATCGTCCCCGAACCGCCCGGCGGGGCGCAGGAAGACGCCGACGTGGCCGCGGAGAATCTGCGCCTGGAGCTGATCCGAACGCTGGACGAGTTGAACGGGATGTCGGCCCAGGAGCTGGTCGAGGATCGCTACGCGCGCTTCCGGCGCATGGGCAACTTCTTTAAGGAGTGACGGCGGACGCGCGAGCCCGGCCGCGTCCTACTCGGAGGATTCCTCTTCCACCGAGATTTTCAGTGCGCGCAGAAACTTCTGGTCCTGCGTTGTGAACTTCAGGCGGATCCCCGTTTCGCCACGGCGAGCCCGCGTGGGCGGCTCCTCGCTGACTTCGATCGGAGCCTCGGCCTGGTCGTCCTCTTCGGCTTCGCCACCGGCCGTCCGCTTGTTGAAGCCGATCGTGGCCTCAAGGATCAGGAAGACATCGTAGCCCGCCTTCCGGATCTCACCGATCGCTTCGGCGATTCGATCCGAATCGGAGAGCGAGTCGTTGATGGCGTTGCCCAACTCCTTCATCAACTGCTTGAGACGTTCGTCCAAGGAGATTCCCTTTCCGCCACACCTTCAGAATACCATCGGGCCGAATCCATGCCGGACGGAAAAAACAGCCGTGCGGCCGGCTCACGACTGCGCACTCCCACTATCGGACAACGCAGCAGGAGTATTAGGGGAACTTGACACCCGGGTCTATGCTCTAAGTGGCGGGTCGTCTGCGAGGCGCGCCGGCCCCGCTCTTTGACAACCGCAAATACTCAGCGAAAACTAACGAAAGATAGCCAGTATAAGTCGATCATTCTAAATAGAAAAGTCGACAATTGGCTTTGCTCCTTCCGATTTGTTCGCAGTCCCCCCGGCCCTCGTGTCGATGCGCCTGCGGTGACATCCTCCTCTCCCGCCGGACCGCGCCCCCGCGCGCCTCGCCGCCGGGAACAACGGAGTGGGAATCCTCGTCCAATCGGGCAGGGAGCGCGCCATGGCACACGTCAACCCGTTGCGGCCTCTGCACTTCTACCGGGCCTTGCTCGGGCTCGCCGCTTGGATTGTGCCGGGCGACTCGCGCGCCATCCGCCGCGCCCGCTGGCTGGGCGATCTCGACGGCCTATGGATCCTGGTCGATCGCGGCGAATTGCCGGCCAGCGGACTCCCGGCCAGCGCGGAGCTGTGCCGTTCGGCCTTCGGTGCCGCCTGGCGCTCACGCTTCGAGTTCTCCTTCGACTGGCGGCGATGCGCGCGCGGTCCCGCCTTCCTGGCGCTCGCGCTGGTCGCCGGGTTCCTGCTCGCGGCCGGGGTCTCACACGGTTTCAGCGCGACGCGCACGCTGTTCGCCGTCGTGGCCGGCGCGGCGCCCGCTGGCGCGCGCAAACTGCTGGGGATGCGACCGGAGAATGCCCTGGTCGCGCACCTGTTGCCGGTGATTTTGGCCGTGGTTGCCGCCGTGGTTCTGACGGCGTTGGACCGGCCCTCGCTGCGCGGCCTCACCTGGCGCGGCTGGCTGTTGCTCGCGGGCAAACTGGCCGCGGCAGCCCTGCTCGTGCCGGCGCTCTGGATCGAGGGCGGGGCCGCGCTGCGCACGTGCCCGGCTCCCCTGGTACTGCGGCTCCTGATCGGCGGTCCCGTGCTCGCGCTGGTGTTCGTAGCGGGTCTGGCCCGCGGGGTGTGGTGGTGTTTCCACGATCAGCGGCGGCGCTGCCCGATCTGTCAGTGCCGCCTGGTGATGCCCGTGAGTATCGGCAATCGGGCCGGCACGTTCGAACCGGCCACGACCGAGTTGGTTTGCGAGTACGGCCACGGTGCACTCGCCGCGTCGGAAACGCAACTCGGTCCGCCTGATCGTTGGAACGCCTTCGATTCGTCCTGGGCAACGCTGTTTGTGGACCAGTAATACCTTTTCCATGAGGTCGCGCAGGCCGCGCTCCTGAGAGGGGTCGTCTACGCGGACCCACTCCCCGAAATCCGCTTGCGCTCCCGCCTGAAATCGGAAGCCGGAAAGCCGGGAAGCCGCAGACACTATCCGCAATCACCGGTTCCCCGCCACCATTGCCTCGCATCCCCAATAAATAAGCCTCCCCTTTTCAACCACTTAGAAATCTGACCCCCAAGTGAGCTTGCGCCCCCGCGCTACACTCCTTCGTCGCGCTCCCGCCTGGGAGCCGCCGCGAAAGGAATATCACCATGTCTACATCCCGTCAGCGCGCCGCTGTCCTCGGATACAAGTGTCACCCATGTGCCCGGTTTGGACTTTCCGAGGACGTCAGCTTCCGGCCGGCCGGCGCAAGAAGAAGGGCTGGCGCGGTGTATGAGTGGATCAGCGCGGATTGAACCTGATATGCTCGCCGAGCAGGCGCAGTACCACCATGAACCGGCGCGACTTCCTCTATTGCTTCCCTTCATTGGCCGCTCTCAGCGCGGCCAAGACCCGGAAAATCACCGTCGGCGCGCACCCTTGGGTGTACGCGGCCGGACAGCCGAAATACGATCCCACGCCAGTGATCGAGCAGATTTTCCGGGAGTTCGGCGCAGCGGGCATCGACGGCATCGAACTGATGCATCCGCTGCTACTGAAAGACGACTCGGTCCCGCGCATTCAAGAACTTTCGAAGCGTTACGCCCTGCCGGTACTCGGCACGTCGTGGGGCGCGAATATGTGGAAGCGCGAGGAAGCGGAGAAGATCGTGGCCGAAGGGCGCACGCTGATCGCGCGCCTGGCCCAGGTGGGCGGCCGAACCCTGGGCATCAGCGTGGGCGACGCGGGACGAAGGAAGACCGAGGATGAGCTCGACGCGCAGGCCGCCGTGCTGCGCGAGATCCAGAAGATGTGCGCCGATCACGGCGTCGTCCCGAACCTGCACAATCACATCTACGAGGTCCGCGACGACGAGTACGACCTCAACGGCACGCTGGCCCGTGTGCCCGCCATCAAACTCGGGCCGGATCTCAACTGGCTGGTGCGGGCGAAGGTGGATCCGGTGGACTTCATCTGGCGCCATCGCGACCGCATGATCTTCGCCCACCTGCGCGACCAGAAAGCGGACGGCAGGTGGGTGGAGGCGATGGGCGAGGGCGACACGGACTTCGCCGCCATCGGCCGCATGCTCCACAAGATCAACTTCGCGGGCGACCTGGTGATCGAACTGGCGCACGAACGCGATTTCGCGCCGACACGCTCCTACGGCGAGAGCGTGCGCATCAGCCGGGAGTATGTGCGGCGCGTGATGAAGTACTGAAGGCAGGGGCAGCGGGAGCAAAGACTCGATCGGCGCAGTTACCTGAATGCAACGGCGGCCAGCGCTGCCGCGCGGCGCTGACTGATCGCGGCGCCGGGGTTTCGGATGGCATGAAACAGGGACGGAGCGGAATGATTGAGCCGCAGTTCCCGCTTCCCATCAGCGACTGAATTGGGTCAGCGAAGCCGTCCTGAGTGTGTGAACCTTACTGGCCGGGCTGCCTGGCAGAGGCTCGGACGGCGCGCTCGAAGGCCCAGCCTCGGATGTGGGTGATCTGCTCGCTCATGGTGCGCGAGAGCGGCACAATCTTCACGGCCATGCGGATCAGATCCTCCTCGGTCAGCTCGCGGCCGGCGAGGCGCGCTTTGGTCAGGGCCGATACGACACACTGCTCAATCTCGGCTCCGGCCCACCCAATCGTAAACTGCATCAATTGTCCAAGGTCGAATGCGGCCACATCCACCCCCCGGCGGCTGAGGTGAATCTTGAAGATCGCGATCCGTTCGCTCTCGGTAGGCAGGTCCACGAAGAAGACTTCGTCGAAACGCCCCTTGCGAATCATTTCCGCGGGCAGAAGGTCGATTCTGTTGGCCGTGGCGGCGACGAAAAGCCCGCGCGCCTTCTCCTGCATCCAGGTCAGAAAGAACGCGAAAATCCGGCCCTGCTCCCCGCTGGACTCCGTCGAAGTGATCCCCATCTCGATCTCGTCGAACCAGAGGACGGCAGGCGCCATGTCCTCCATCATTTTGCATGCGGCGACGAATGCGCCTTCGGGTTTGCCATGCCGCCCGGAGAAGATCTCGATCATGTCGATCCGATACAGCGGGAGCTGGAAAGCGGAAGCAATGGCTTTGACGGAGTGGCTCTTGCCGCAGCCCGGGATTCCCATGAGGAGG
>JBEKHU010000337.1:0-4732 GCA_050012115.1 Bryobacteraceae bacterium
CTATGGATGCCGACACCTTCCGGTGTGCGTTCGATCAATTGCCGCAAGGATTGCAGGCCATAGAATGCGCCGGCCGCGTCAGTCCCTGCGATAACCGCAGCTTGTCGGTTGACCTCGAGGGCATAACCTTCGTTTTGCGCAGGCGGCTGCTTATGACGAGCGAGGTATTGCTTGACAAGAGGATTCGCAGTGGTCCCCATCAGGATGAAGGAGCCGCCGGCGGGTAGAGCGGGCATCCGCTTCGTATGCAACGCGATACCATAGCGGTCGCTCAACTCGGCTGTCAGCAATCGGGCCAGCGACAGGTCGCCTGACGTGGGCTGGGTGGGCAACAGAATAAGGACGCGTTCGCCGAGCTTGAGCTTCTCTGCAAGGATCTCACTGCTCCTGGGTTTTGGGAACACGGTCGGATCGGCCGCTCGCATCCAGGCACTACTTAGCGCGAAGACGAGACATGCCGACATGGCCAACCGTGTCATCAAGCGACCGTTCCGGAAAACGAATCGAATGCCCCGCGGCGGCCTTCGAGGCTCTTCATAAGTTGCGAGGCTGCCGATGCGGCCTGCATCGAAGACTGTGATATCGGCGTTGGATCCGGCCTCAAGGCGGCCTCGTCCGGACAGATGAAAGCGGTCCGCTGGTTGCGCGGTGATTTTGTGGATCGCTTGTTCAAGTGGCAACCAGCGCCGGTCGCGGCAGATTTCTCCCAGCAAGTGAGGGAACGTCCCGTGCAGTCTGGGGTGCGGCCGCCCCTTCACATAGATGCCGTCGCTGACCACGTTAGCCAGGGGGTGGCATACACACTCTCGAAGGTTCTCTGCGCTCTGGTTCGTCTCGAGCATATTGACGTCGCCGCCTTCCTCGATGAGTAGATCCAGCATTGCATTGACAGGTGACTTATGCTCGCGGTCCGCGACTACGGAAAGACTCTCGCCCACCCGCAGTTCGTTCTTCTTGGAACCAACGGCAGAGATCAGGATCCCATCCCAGCCCTGGGCCAGGTTGCGCTCCGTTTCCTCGCCGATCCGGCGCCGCTCCTCATGATCGGCCAATCGTCGGAGCAGTCCGGAGATTCCGCCGCCGAGTGCCCATTGCGGAAGGAGTTGCGTCATCACCGTACTTCCCCGCGTGTAAGGATAACAGTCGAAGGCAACATCGAGCCCCTGATCCCGGGCCTCTTCAATCCGGGCAAGCACCGTGCGCTGGCGAGCCCAATTGCGCTGTCCCACGGCCTGCAGGTGTGAGATCTGCAGGCGGCAACCTGTCCGGCGGGCCAGTTCCAACTGCTCTTGCAGGGCCTCTTCCAGGCGATCTGAGTAGTCGCGCATGTGAGTGGCATAGACCTTCCCGTGGTCGGCCACGATTTGGCAAAGGCGGACCAGTTCTTCGAACGGAGCGCTTGCTCCCGGCGAGTACATGAGCCCGGTGGATAAGCCGGCCGCGCCCTGAGCGAACGCGTCGCGGAGCAACTGCTCCATGGCGACCATGCTGCTTTCCGGCAGAGGGCCCAGGTGCGTGCCCGCGACACAGATGCGAAGTGTGCCATGACCTACAAGAGACGTGACACCCGTATTCGCCTTTCGGGCCACGTCGTCGAGATAATCCCGCGCCGAGGACCAACCCCAGTCACCGCTGCCAGCCAGAATCCCGTTTCCAAACTCATGCAATTCCTGACGGCGATCCGGAGCGGGGTAAGTCGAAAAGCCACAGTTTCCGACGACCTCCGTCGTCACTCCTTGCAGGAGTTTTTCGGGCCTGTCTTCCAGTACCTGCAAATCGGAGTGACTGTGCGAGTCGATGAACCCTGGCGCTACGGCCAAGCCTGTACAATCGACGACTTCGCTGTCTTGGCAGTCTGGCAATTCCCCAACCGCGGCAATGCGGTCCCCTTGCACCAGGACGCTGCCTGGGCGCGGCTTCGCACCGCTTCCATCGAACAACCATCCACCTCTCAGTTGAAGGGTGCTCATGCGGCCTTCGATCCAGCGCGTCAGTCTCCGGCGTCTTCCGGATACTTTTGCGCCAGCGCGCGGATGTCGTAGCTGAACTTGAGGAAGGTCTCTTCCCAGTGTTTGGCCTGCTCCGGCGTATAGGAGTAAAACCCGCGGCCGTTGCTCACGCCGAGTGCACCAGATTCGACCACCTCCTGCATCAGCTTCGGTACTTTGGCATCATGACAAAGTTCAGGGAAGAGGTCGTGCATCACGCGTCGATACGCAGGAATACCTGTTAGGTCCATATAGCGAAAGGGACCCGCCAGCGTCAGCCAGCAGCCCATGTCGTTGCGCGCCGAACGATCGATGTCGGCCGGAGTCGCGTATCCGTTTTCCACCAGGTAGAAGGCTTCCCGAATCATCGCGTACATGAGCCGATTGGCGATAAAACCGCGAATATCCCGCCGCACCAGCGTCGGCTCCTTGCCCCAGGCGTGGGCGAGCTGCACGGCGCGTTCCGCAATGTCCAGAGAAGTTTGGTCGCCGCAGATGATCTCCATGAAGCGCGTGACGTGAGCGGGCTCGGCCCAATGAATACCCAGGACGCGCTCAGGATGCCGGGCCCCGGACTGAAGAATCGACACCGGGATGGCGGATGTATTGCTCCCGATCATGGCGTCCGGCGGGACGATCTCTTCGATTCTCGCCAGTGCCTCTTTCTTGGTGGGCAGATCCTCAATAATCGACTCGATCACAACGCGGCATTCTGCGAGTTCAGCGTATTGGTCAGTGATCCGCAGCCGCCCGATGAGGACGGACGGTTCGCTCCGCAGGATCCCCTCTTCCTTCATTTCGATCAGTCGCGCCAGGACCATCTCAGGACAATTACTGCGTGTGGCGAGATTGCGGGTCAGGCCGATTACCCGATGACCGGCCGCAAGCAGGGCCGCCACAATGCTCGTTCCCATCAAGCCAAGACCCGCCACGCCGGCAGTCACGGCTGCCAGGTCGGTTCCACATGCCTCGTGGCTCAGTGCGACAGGTTCTTCTTCAGTATTCGTGACTCTTAATCCTGTAGTCATTATGTGTTATTGACTCCTTCTGGCTACAGCGTCGATTTCGACCTCGATGCCGTCGCCGAGAACGGACTGCACGGTTGTCCTGGCGGGAAGCGCGCCGTGAAAGAACTCCGAGTAGACCTGGTTAGAACGGTCGAAGTCCTGGATATCAGCCAAGTGACAGGTGCACTTGACGACATCGTCGAAGCCGAAACCGGCTTCTGCAAGGATCTCGCCAATGTGCTCCATCGTAAGCCGCGTCTTTTCCTCGATCGTCCCTGGAACTACTTCGCCAGTCTTGAGATCGATGGGGCCCTGCCCGCTCACATAGAGCCAGCCGTCGATCAGAACGCCGGCCGAGTAAGCGCCGGTCGAGGTTTGCTTGCCAGGATGTTTGACTTCAGACCTGGGCATGACTCCGCTCCATTTCCTTTTTTTGACCGTCGTAAGTAGTTACCAGAAACGTGCTTCCTAGGACGAGAGCGCCGCCGACGATCAGGTTCCACGTAACCTTCTCGCCCACTGTGATCGATGAGATCAAAACTCCGAAAACCGGAAGCAAATAGATCTAAAGCGATGCCTGCGTGGCGTCGATGCGCTCCAGGACCATGAAGAAAAGGACCAACGAAACGCTTAGGCTGAATATGGCGATCAGGAGCAGACTGATCCAGGCGGACCACCCGATAGCAGCCAACTTACGTAACGAGTCCGGCTCCAGGAAAGCTATCAACGTGAACAGGACCACGTCAGCCACAACGAAACTGTAAACGAGAACCTCCGCCGCGCTGAATCGCTCCAGTAGTTTCTTGCTGTACGAATTGATGAATGCGCTGCCGATGCAACTGACGAAGATCAGCAGGTTGCCCAGAAGGAAGCGGCTGTGCGTCAGATTAACCGTCCGCCAGTCGATATCGGAGACCAACAATACGCCGCCGATGGCGAGCACGAAGGACAGCCAGCGCAAGGCCGTCATCCGCTCTCCCAATAGGATCGCGGCCAGAACGGCTGTGAGGACGGGAATGGTCAACGTGAGAACGGACGCATTCGCGGCCAGCGAGCGCGCGACACCCCATGTGAGACCCAACTGGGAAGCTAGCGTGCCGGCCACGCCCAAGAGGAGAAACTGCCACCAATACGCCGCCAGCCCGGCGTCACCCGCGGGTCGGCTTCGACGGCTGAGCAGAGCCCACGGCAGGAGAAGCAGCGTGGAAAGAGCAAGCGGAAGGAAAGTCACGGTAACTGGACCGAGTTCCGCCGTGGCGATTTTAGCCCCGGAAAACTGGAAGGCCCACATCAGGTTCACCAGGATCAAAATAAAGAAGTGACGAGTCATCAGTTACTCCAGACTGATCCCGGTGTGCCGTCTGACTAGCGCTCGGCCATGCTGTTGGTCCCCGCCGGACAGATCTCAGCGCGCCAAGCAGCAGGTCCACTCGGATCAGAGGCGTGGAATCTGGGTGGAGGAACCACGGTTGACTCCTCCGGCCAGACTCCACGCCTCGTCGATCCCTGCTGATCGAACTACTTAAAACTGGATGCGGGCGCCCACCCAGATGTGCCGTTCGCCGGCGTTGTTCGTGACCGTTGGGTTGAGCAGCTGATTGCCGCTCGTCGTGCTGGTGATCTCCCCCAGGCCGGCGCTGAGGTCGTGGCCCGGAAGCCCCTTGTTCGGATGATTGAACACGTTCATGAAGTTGCCCTCGAACCTCAACTTCACCTTCTCGGTCAAGTTGACGCTCT
>JBEKHU010000338.1:0-4725 GCA_050012115.1 Bryobacteraceae bacterium
GAGATCCGCACCTCCGAGCCGTGGGCGCGCAGCCGCTTGCGCCATTCCACCAGCGGGTAGACGCGTTTGCCACGGTCCTCGGCCAGACGCAAATGGCGCCCGTGCGCGGGGATGTAGAACTTCTCGGCGTACTCGGCAACCATGCGGTTGGTATTGAAAACCGGCGTGAGCTTCTTCATCGACGCCTTCATCGTGGCGATCCAGCCGCGCGGGATGCCCTGGGCGTCGCGGTCGTAGAACAACGGCACGACCTCGTGTTCCAGCAGGTGATAGAGCGCCCGCGACTCGACCTCGTCCTGGTAGTTCTCGTCGCTGTATTCCTCGCCGCTGCCGATGGCCCATCCGACTTCCTGCTCGTAGCCCTCGTCCCACCAGCCGTCGAGGATCGAGAGGTTCAGGCCGCCGTTGGGGAGCAGTTTCATGCCGCTGGTGCCACTGGCCTCGTTGGGCCGGCGCGGCGTGTTGAGCCAGACGTCGCAGCCCTGAACCAGATACCGGGCCACGGAAATGTCGTAGTTTTCGATGAACACGATGTGCGGGCGGACTTCTGGATCGCGGACGAAGTGGATCAGCTGGCGGATCAGGTCCTTGCCGGCGTTGTCATGGGGGTGCGCCTTGCCGGCGATGAGCATCTGCACCGGCCGTTGCGGGTTGGTCAGGATCTTCTTGAAACGCGCCGGATCGCGCAGCAGCAGGGTGGCGCGCTTATAGGTGGCGAAGCGGCGCGCGAAGCCGATGGTCAGGGTTTCGGGAGCCAATACGTCGCCGGCGTCAGAGATGTCGGAGGCGGAGCCGCCGCGCTGCTTGATCTGCGCGGCCAGCCGGGTGCGGGCATAACCGATGAGGCGCTCGCGGCGGATCTCGTGCACCCGCCACAGTTCCTGGTCCGGAATGCGGTCAATGCGCTCCCACAGGGCCTGGTCGCTGGGATCGTCCGCCCAGCGGGGGCCGAGATAGCGGTCGAGCAGCCGGCTCATCTCCATCGAGGTCCAGGTGCGCGCATGAATGCCATTAGTAACGAAACCGATCGGCACCTCGGCGAGCGGGTAGCCGGGCCACATGGGTTGCGCCATCTTGCGCGTCACCTCGCCATGCAGGCGGCTGACGGCGTTGGCGTAGGAGCTGAGACGCGCGGCCAGGAAGGCCATGTTGAAGGGCTCGCCCGCGTCGTGATGGTTCTGCCGCCCGAGGCCGAGCAGTTGCTCGAAGGTCAGGCTGAGCTGAGCGGAGTAGTCGCGAAAGTACTTCTCCATGAGCCAGGCGTCAAAGCGGTCGAAGCCTGCCGCAACCGGCGTGTGCGTCGTGAAGACATTGCCCGCGGCGGCGATCTGGCGGGCCTCAAAGTAGGGTAGGCCCAGCTCTTCCATCAGCTCGCGAGTGCGTTCCAGACCAAGGAACGCCGAATGGCCCTCGTTCATGTGACAGACCGTCGGACGGATGCCGAGCGTCTTCAAGGCGCGCAACCCGCCGATGCCGAGGAGGATCTCCTGCTGGATGCGGAGCTCGCGGTCGCCGCCGTAGAGCGCGCCGGTGATACGGCGGTCGTCGGAGGAGTTGCGGGGGACATTTGTATCCAGAAGGTAGAGCGGGATGCGACCGACCTGCACCTGCCAGATGCGGGCGAAGACTGGGCGGCCGGGGAAGTTCATCTGAACCATCAGCGGTTCGCCGGCCTTGTCTTCGAGGGGCTGCAGGGGCAGGGCGTGAAAGTCGTTGATCGGGTAGGTCTCCTGCTGCCAGCCGTCGGCGTTGAGGTACTGGCGGAAATAGCCGCCCTGGTACAGCAGGCCGACTCCGACCAGAGGCAGCCCGAGGTCGCTGGCGGACTTGAGGTGATCACCGGCCAGGATGCCGAGACCGCCGGCGTAGTTGGGAACGCATTCGGTCAAGCCGAACTCGGCGGAGAAGTAGGCGGCGACGAGTCCCATCGCTTCCGGATGGGCGCGCGGGAACCAGCCGAGGCCGGAGAGGTACTCCTCGAGACTGGCCGCGGCGCGGTCCATCTGGGCGAGAAAGGCCTCGTCCGCGGCCAGCGTGGCGAGCCGCCGCTGGTCGATGCGGCCGAGCATCAGCCGCGGGTTGTGGCCGGTCTCCTCCCAGAGGTCGGGATCGATGCCTCGAAACAGCTCGATGGTGGGATGGTCCCAGCACCAGCGTAGGTTCAGGGAGAGCTCGTTCAGGCACTTCAGGCGTGGCGGGAGGGAGGGGGAAACATGAAAGCTAAAGACGCGTGGCATAGGTTTTAGAGCTGGGCGCTCTTGTTTCAACGTACTCGCTATTTATGAGAGTGGTGCCACGGGGTCCGAAATTCTCCGCCCGATTGGAGCCGTGAGAGGCCGGGGCGGGACACAATGTGGCGTCAAGAGCGTCCGAAGAAGCGTATACGTACTTGAATGTGACGCCCTTCGCTACCCGGGAACTGCCCGAAGGCTGGTGCGCCCAGCACGTTGTAAACCGCGGTCGGGTTGCGGCTGTCGGTGATATTGTTGATGCCGCCCCGAACCGCGAAGCGGTGGCCGCGAAACGTGAACCTGCGCTCCAAGTGGACATTCAAATCGAAATTGAAAGGGTAGCGTTGCGAATTCACAGCGCCGACGACCAGGCCGTTCTGGTCGACGATGGAATACGGGAAGCCAGTGCGCGCGTCGCACAACATAGAGACGAACCAGTTCTTCAGCGGAAGTGGCACGTAGGCCCAGGCGAGGAAGCGGTCGGGCGCGTCCCAGGGCATCGGACCGTAGTTGTCCAGCACCTGCGTGACCTGGTCGACTTTGATGTCTAGAACGGCGTTGGAGGTGGCGCGGGAGCGGGTGTAGCTGGCGAACCACTCGAACTGCCCGCCCAGATTCTGGCGCAGGCTCACCTGGACGGATTGGTAGCGATCGAGACGCGAGTTGGTGAGGTCGTAAGGCACATTCAAGGGTGGCGGTAGCGGAGTGAGGGGCTGCTCCACGGGGGGCATCGGCAAGGTAGTGGGCCGGTAGTTGAAGCCATCGGTTCCGGTGCGGCGGAGGTAGTCGAGGGCGAGGTACATCTTGTGGGGCAGCCGCTGGTCGAAAGTGGCGCTCCAATTGGTGCTCCGCGGAGGCTTGAGGCGCCCGTAGGGAATACTGAAGTGAATTTCGGCGGGGGGCCCGACCAGAGTGCCATCGGGGTTGAAGCGGGAGGTGACGGAATACTGGTCGAGCGGCTGGCTGAAGAGTGTCAGGGGCGAGGCGTCGTAAGTGACCGCATAACCGGCGGAGAGCTTGGTGCGACCCGATTTCAAAGGCGACCAGGAGACCGACAGGCGCGGTCCGAAGGCAACGCGACGCACGAGTTCGTCCCAATCCTGACGCAGGCCCGCCTGGATCTGGACGTTCTCGCGCGGACGCCAGTCGTCGAGAACATATGACGACAGTTCGAGGTTTGGGCGGCGGAACTGGCCACTGCCCTGGAACACAGTGCGCGATAGCAGTTGGCCCGCCAGGCCGAGTTGTTCATAGCCGGTGCGCTGGAAGTCGGCGCCGTAGTTCAGGCGGTCGAGCCCGACGCCGGCCTTGATCTGGTGCACGCCGGCGGCCTTGAAGCGGGGCAGAAATGCATTGGCGAGGACTTGATCGCGGCGCGAGTGTTGCGTGGAATCGACGAAGTAGTTGCCGCTGCGGCCTTGCGGTGAAATGACGTAGAGGGCGTCGCCTTGCGGGACCTGGCGCAGCGCAAAGCGGTTCTGCGCGACGCCCAGCTCGATGAGGGCGCCGCGGCCAAAGTAGATCTGATCCTTCAGACTCCAGAAGTACTCGCTCGATCGATTCGTGGTGGTAGTGGAAGCGGGGTCGAGGGCGCCGAGCCCGAAGCGGTTCTCATCGGCCAGATTGATGAGGAAGTCGGCGAAGAGAATGTTGACCGGAGTCAGGTTGACCTGGGTGTGGAGCACGTTGGCGCCCTCCCAGCCGGTGCGGGAGTCGTGCCCGTTGGGCAGGCCGTTGACCCAGTAACGGGAGTACCGAAAGTCGAAATCGTCAGCGAACCAGGCGCGGCCCGTCCAGATGGGTCCGGAGACGACGACCCGCGGCGTAAACCCTCCCATGTGGATGCCGCTGTGCGTGTCGATGCCGGGAATGAAGTTGGTCGCGTCGAAGCGGAATTGATCGGACCCGTTATCGGTTTGCAGGGCCAGTGCGCCCGAAGAGCCTTTCCCGAACTCGGGCGAATAGCGGCCAGTCCAGAACTGGATCGAGCGCACTCCATCCAGACCCATCTGGGTATTTAACCGCCCGGTGACAGGATCGCCGATATCGAATCCGTTCAGCGTGTACAGCGTCTGGTTCTCGGCGCCGCCGGCAAAATGCAGGGCGCCGCTCTGATCTTCAATCGCGCGCGGCATGAGCTGGAGCGCGTTGCGAAGGCTGTTGCTGGAGCGGAAGGGCACGTCGTTGATTTCGGTGCCTGTGAGCTGCTCCTCACGGTGAATCTCATCGAGATCGACGGGAGAGGGCGTTCCATTGACGTCGAGGGTTTGAAAGACTTCGCGGATCGGACTCAACACAAAGGTAAGAGCGGTGGAGGCCTCCAGGGCGACGCTGCGATCGCGCAATTCGAAAAAGCCCTCACGCTGGACATCCAGTAAGTACGTGCCGGCGGCGGGGAAGCGCGCCAGGAAGCGGCCGGCCGGATCCGTCGTGGCTTGAAGCAGAGTGGAACAGGCCGCGCCCGCCGTGCGGAGGGTGACCTTCGCGCCACCGA
>JBEKHU010000339.1:0-4703 GCA_050012115.1 Bryobacteraceae bacterium
ATCCCTGTGAAGGAGCTTCCCAGAAGTGAAATTTCAGGCAGGTGACAGTGCCCACTGAAGGCCATTTTGACAGGCCGGGCGGGAGAGTGGAGGACGGCCGGGCGCGAGTGCCGCCGGGTTGGCGTGAGGGCAAGGAGCGCGTCGCTCAGAGACTGACGGGGCCGGAACGAAGCTGCCGCGCGAGCGTGTCGCGATCCAGATCGCCGGTCCAGCGCGCGATCACGAGGGAGGCGACCCCGTTTCCAATCACATTGGTCAAGGCGCGCGCTTCGGACATGAAGCGGTCGACCCCGAGAATCAGTGCCAGGCCGCCCACGGGCAGGTTGCCGACCACCGACAGGGTGGCGGCCAATACGACAAAGCCGCTGCCGGTGACGCCGGCGGCGCCCTTGGAGGTCAGAAGCAAGACGGCCAGGAGAGTCAGTTGCTGAGTCAGAGTGATGGGTGTGTTGGTCGCCTGGGCGATGAAGATCGCGGCCATAGTGAGGTAGATGGCGGTGCCGTCGAGATTGAAGGAGTAGCCGGTGGGGATGACTAATCCGACCGTCGAGCGCCCGGCCCCGAGGCATTCCATTTTGGCCATCATGCGCGGAAGCACGGCTTCGGAGGAGGAGGTTCCCAGCACGATGAACAACTCCTCGCCGATGTAGCGGAGATAGCGCAGAATGCTGAACCCATGCAAGCGCGCGATGAGGCCGAGCACGCCGAAGATGAACGCCAGGCAGGTGAGATAGAAGCTGCCCATGAGCCAGGCCAGCGAGAGCAGGCTGCGCACACCATAGGAGCCAATGGTGAATGCCATCGCTCCGAAGGCGCCGAGCGGTGCGACGTACATGATCATTTTCACTATGGCGAAGAGGACCGCGGAGCACTTTTCAATCACCTGAAATACGAGGTTCTGCCGGGCGCCGAGCTTTTGCAGAGCGATGCCGACCAGCACGGCGATCAGCAGCACCTGCAGGATGTCGCCCCGGGCAAAGGCGTCAAAGAAGGTCGAGGGAATGATGCCCAGCAAGAAATCCTTGGTGCTTTGCATCTTGCCGGGACCGGCATAGGCCGAGACCGCGCCCAGGTCGAGGCTGCGCACATCGACATTCATCCCCGCGCCGGGACGGATGAGGTTCACGACGCACAGGCCGACGATCAGCGAGAGCGTGCTGACGACCTCGAAATACAGCAGGGCGAGGCCGCCGGTCCGGCCCACCTTCTTCAAATCCTCGGTGCCTGCAATGCCAAGCACCACCGTGCAGAAGATGACCGGCGCGATGATCATCTTGATGAGTTTTATAAAGCCGTCGCCAAACGGTTTCATGGCCGCGGCGGTGGCCGGTGCGAAGACGCCGAGCAGGATACCGGCAGTGATGGCGAGGAGAACCTGGAGGTACAAAGAGCGCAACAGCAAGCGATGCAGTTTCATGATCCGGCGAGAGTCGCCTCCCCCATATCAGACCACTAACCGCGGCGCCAGTTGGAACCGCCGCGGAGGTTGGGCGCGGATGAGAGGTTCAACGGAGGCCGGAAAGTGCGCACCGACAGCTCCGTTTCGGAAAGCCGCGCAGCATTCAGTGGAACGCGCGGGCGTCCTGGATGAGGGGCGGGGAAGGGAGGTTACTGGAGCAGTTTCTCCACGGAGCTAATCAGTTCGGGAGCGTCCGGCGTCACAGAGGGGCCGAAACGGGCGATCACCTTGCCGGTTCTGTCGACCAGGAACTTCGTGAAGTTCCAGCGGATCTCGCCGCCGGTGGAAGGGTTGACCTGCTTGTCGGTGAGGAACTGGTAGAGAGGCGTCTTGCAGGAGCCCTTGACCGAGACCTTGGCAAACATCGGAAAGGTGACGTGGTACTTGCTGGTGCAGAAGGACTTGATCTCCTCGTTGGTCCCCGGCTCCTGCCACAAGAAGTTGTTGGCGGGAAAGCCCAGGACAACGAAGCCGCGATCCCTGTATTTTGCATAGAGCGTTTCGAGGCCCGAGTATTGAGGGGTGAAACCGCAGCGGCTGGCCACGTTGACGATCAGGACCACCTTGCCTTTGAATTGCTCCAAAGGAATCGGCTGACCGTCGATGGAATTCAACGTGAATTCATGGATAGACGAAGCCGTGGACACGGCCTTGGCGAAGAACAAGGCGCCGAAGAGCATCGCTGGGAATCTCACATTTCAACAGATGCTGGCGCGGACAGGCGGATGCAGAGGATGCAATCCTATGGCTTCTTCCGTATCGTGGCCCCGTGGCTGGCAATCAGCAAAGCGGGTGAACCGGCCACCTCGCCGGATTCCGCAATCACGGTGACGCCTGTGAAGTCCGTCTTCACGTCCGCGGGGCGGGAGTTTCCCTTGAGCTTCACCTCGAGATGGGTATCGTCCTTGCGTTTCACAGCGCCCAGGTTGACGCCGATGGGCAGGCCTTCCAACGACCAGCTCTGGGCGTGCAAGGGGGAGGCGAACTGGCCATTGTTCAGCGTCACAAGGATCACTTTGCCGTTCTCCCGGCCGGCGGCAATCGGCTTGGGGGTTGCGATGGCGATGGACGGAGCCTGCGGGTTCTTGCGGTAGTAGCGCACGTAGTCCACTGTCCAATAGGCGGGTAGCAAGCTATCGGATTGCCGGATGTCGCCGGCCCAGCCCTCGAATTTGGCCTCCTGGGTCAGATAGATCCAGTTCGGCCGGCTGGCTTTCATCGTGCGGGTGGACCAGGTCTGTTCCCCATCGACGAAGAAATCAAACCCCTGCTCGTGCCAATCGCATGCCCACAGGTGCCAGTCCTCCCGCGATCCCTTGAACTTGGCAACTTTCCCTTCATGCAGATGGGTTGCTCCCTCGCCTTGGTGGATATTGTGGTCGATGGTATCGTCGCGGCGCGGGTCCTCCAGGAAGTCGACTTCCGCCCCCTTGTAGTCTGCATCGTAGGAATGCTTGCCCCAGAGCCAGAAGGCGCTCCAGTAGCCGGGTACCGTGTCCAGGTTGGCGCGGGCTTCGTAATAGCCCCATTGAAACTCCTGCTGTGTGCGGATGAAGCCGAGGTGATACTTGCCGTCGGCTGCCTTTCGCACGCGGAGAATCAGGTGGCCCTGGCCATCCAGGTAGCTGTCGTCCGGGTCGTTGTAGGCGTTCCGCCGGTCGCCCTGCTCACAGGTCCAGACATTCCAGTTGAGTTGCTTGCCGTTGAACTCGTCGTGAAAGACGAGTTCCCAGCCCTCCCCGGGGGGCTCGGCGGAGAGGGGAGCGGCCATCCAGAGCGGAATTGAGATCACGAGAGCAGGCAATGCGAATCGCATACGGGACTCTCCTTGAAGGGCCAAGGCCGCGGCCGCGCCAACCGGCTACCGCGCATTAAGAGAAAACCGATGCCCGAGCGGGCGGGAAGTAGCGGACGGCGCTCCGGACCTGCTAGGATTCTACGCCCTCATTGGAGCAGCCGCGCGGGCTTGAGCGTCCAGCCCTGCAAGCGGCCCAACTTGAGCAGGCTGGGGGCGGAGAAAGCCGCCGGGTGAATCGGCCATTGGAAAGGCTTGCTGGGGTCGGTGGCAAAGTAGCGGTCGAACTCGACGTGGCCGTGGAGGACGCGGACGTCGCCGCCCGGGGCGAGGACGCTGCCAGCCAGCGTAGCGGCAAAATCCGGCAGCGAGAGAGTCTCGGCGCCGATGAAGACTTCGTTCGGCAGGCGGTGGTTACGGAGGATGAAATCGACGGCGTCCTCGCGTGCGCGCTCGAAGGCGGCGGCAGGTATCGCCGGCTTTGAGTACGTCGTCGCGGCGGCGGCGGTGGGGCCGTCGACGGTGGCGGGCCCGACGTTGAGCAGCGCGAGCAACATGTCGGCGGGCGACAGCACCTCGCCGTCGAACTCGCCGAAAACAATGTGCCGGCTCAGGTGCGCTGCAACGGCGGAGCGATCGACGAGGAAAAGGAGCGGATTCTCGAAAAGCCCCGGCAATTCATCGGCGCCGACAAAACTCACACCGGGCACGCGCTTCATGTGCTCGACGAAGTGATGCAGCACGCCATAGCAGCGTTCGGACTCGGCCGGAGTGCGGCGGCGCGGCTTCACCCAGGCGCTGCGCTCCGGGTTGGCGCCGTGGGCGAAATTGACGGCGTCCCAAAACTCGGTGGTCACGAACTCCGTGGGGTGGTAGTAGATGCTGATGACGCCGCCCGTGGGCGCGAGGCGCTTCACGGCTTCGTCGAAGCGAGCGTATGCGGCCTTGTCCTCGGCTCCGACATTCAACTCGGCGCGAAAGGTGTTGCGGCCCATGTTGAAGACGTACAACAGCCCGCCGTACCAGAAAGGCTGCTCGTCGAGCCCGACCTGCTCGCCCTCGTCCAGATAGACCGGAATCCCGATCCGCCGCAGCGCGAGATTGGACTGCGGGCCCCATGAACTGCCGGGCTGGCCGTAGCAGACGGGCAGCTTGCCGAAGACGCCAAACACGTCCGCGGCGCCCAGCGCTTCGCGGCGTTCGAATTCCTCAGCGCCTTCGAGGAAGCCCATGTGCGAGAGGTACTCCGAGGGCGTCGGATGCACGCTGTGCCAGTTGGAGTGATAGCCGATGGCGTGGCGCGAGAGCGCGGCGATGACGTCTTTACGGCCGCGGCGATCGAGCACGCGCGCCTTCTCGCCGACCACTTTGAAGGTCGCGTGGATGCCGAGCGAAGTGAGGTCGTTGGCGATGCGCAGGGCGGCATCGTCCGAGGCGGGCTCGATGTAG
>JBEKHU010000340.1:0-4701 GCA_050012115.1 Bryobacteraceae bacterium
GAGAGTATCACGCGGGGTTTCTTGTTTTGGTCCATCAAGTCCGCGACCGCTTCCATCAACCGGGCGCGGAGCATCTCGTCGCTGACTTCATCCAGACCATCAAAGAGAAAGAACGTCCGGTCAGAGTCCAAGACCTCCTGGGCGGCTTGCAGAGCCTCCGCTCGTGATGGAATCGAGCCAGCATATCCCGATTCAAGCTGGGCAACCAGAAAATCGGCAACAAGGCCAGTCCGTCCGCGAACTCCATGAAGACCACGTTGTGCGTACCGCTCTGCGAGTTGCCGGAAACGAACATAAATGGGGACCAATGGATCAGATGGAAGACCACATCGCGCCCTGACTGATTGCCCGAATTCGTCAGGCATGGCCGAGATGACGGCCAGCCATCGCAAGGTTGTGGTTTTTCCACTGCCCGGCCCCCCGATGAGGGCAAACCGTCTGTCCGTACCCAAGATATTCATTAGGTCAGGCGTGGCCGCCGAACTTTCATTTGGATATACCGTTCGGTCTTCGGCTAGAATTCTCTCATCGAGCGATTGCCTGGATGGTCGCTCGTCGGTGGTGGCCGCTGCACGGTCCTTGGGATCTGCGCTCACACGCCGTAGGCCTGGCGGCACAAATAGGGTTGGCAGGTCTGCGAACACCGGCTCGGTGACATCCAACCCATAGACCCGCAAACGTCTGTAGTCCCGGACGACCTGGCTGCGATACTCCTCCCAGAATGCTTCGTTTCTAAACAAGGGAGCCCGCATGGCGCCAATGCCAATCAGCGTTTCGTCGCCGACGCCGCCAGTGCGTAGACCAGCGACAAGTTCCTCTCTGGTATAGGAGGATCGCGCTGATGATCCCGTATGCTTACTGCGACCAACGAGCCGTATCAGATGGTGCGTAAGCGCAGGGGCCTCATCGCCCGCGGCCGCGAGAATCGAGGCAATCCAGTTCTCGAGTTCGACCGCGGGCGGAACCTGCTCGGCATCGAGGCGTTGCAGGAACCTCAAGAAATCAGCACTGTCCGGCGCTACTTGCAGGTGCTTGGCCAGCTGCCTCAATTCGCGTTGGCTCTCCGAGGATGCTTCGTTGCTGAGAAGTTCAGCGGCGGTTCGCGCACGGCGGGCGACGTCCACGATGAGGCGAAGGGGGGTCACGTCAGCCCCGCTTACTAGCCGCAACATTGTCGCGCGGCCCCGCTTAGAGGACTTCTGCGACCACTCTCTCCAGAATTGGAGTGCCACGCCGCTCTTGATGAGAGAAGACACCGACCACGTGGCTGCAGGCGCCGATTCCTTGAGTTGAATCCAAATCGATGTCGCTTTTCGTGTCTGGATGATGACGTCATCCACCTGGGTCGGCACCGCACCATCGCCCGTATTCCAATCGATTGCCTTCTTCTCCCACATCACTTCCTGAGGCGGATCTGGAGCGGTACCCGTGAGAAGCTTGGCAAGTTGGAGGGCAACATACACGTCCTGGAAGTCATATCCGGAGCCCCCGGCTCGCCCGCCGGCTCTGCCGCGGGATTGCCCTTTGCGAGACTTGCGCACCATGGCCATTGTCCTCACCAGCTAGTTGCAGATCTGAATCGGCTATTATCTCAACAAGCCCGAGTGAAAGAAACCGACGCCGGCTAGCCTCAAGCAGGACAAGAAGGGCAACCTGGAACTCGCAGACGTTCGTCACGCGCCCCGATGCGAAGTCCACGGCTCACAATACGGAAGTTCTGGCTCGGCCACGGACGTTTCCTCTTGCATAGGGATCAGAGGTTTGTCTTCGTGCTGAGCGGAGTTTCAAAGGCTGAAACAACCGCGCGCGTGCGCGTGGGAAGCATGTCCAATTCCACGATCGGCTTCGACCAGTTTTGGAATCGGTTCTGGAGTCCAAAAGGCCTTTGGTGGCGTTTTGGCGTCCAAATTCATCGCCGCTAAGTCTTTTGTTTTCAGTGAGTGATGTCCGTAAGTTGTTGATATTTTTTGCTTGGGGTGCAAGAGGTCCGGGGTTCAAATCCCCGCGGCCCGACCAGCCTTTTCAAAGACTTACAGACCCCACCCTCCACCAACACCCCTCCCTGGAGTCCATTTGGAGTCCAAAATGGACGCCAGGCGCAGACACGCCGACGGGGTCTGCAGACTCCACTGTTTTCTGTTCGTGAATCGCTGGGGCTCTCTACTCTTATAAAAACCCGACAAACCCGACAATTGCGTCGTAAGTTGCTGATTGCGCTAGGTCATTGCTTGTCGGGTAGCCCCAAAAACCCGACATGCAACCCGACAAATTCAGACTGAAAACCCGACAAATCCCCAGCGTGTGACCTACCACAGCCACCGCAACACCACTTGATTTTGCTGGACCTCTTCAGCGCACCCTCAGCCTTACGTCGGCATTTTGGACTTCTAACCGTCGAGGTCACGCCTTCGCTCCAGTTGTGCGGATCGGGCGTTTCACGGCCAAGTGGAGTTTCGTGCTGGCTCTTAGGAACCAAGCCGACGTCCGGGGCGTAAACCTACCAGAACGCCATTTTGCGGCCAGTGCCGGGACTTCCATGCAATCGCCGATTGTGCATCGAGCTGTCCTGTTTCGCGCCAACCCTGGAGGTTTGGATCCGCCGGGCCGGATAATATTTGGATAGTGCCAAGTCCATATTCAGCAGGTGGGGGCGAAACGCATTTTGAAGCACGCGTCGCCGCTTCTTGCATTGCCGCGGTTGTGTGTGAGGCACCAATCCGTGGACTTCCAGGTGAATTCGCCACGGTTGTTCAAACGCAACGCGCCGCATTCGAAGAGCCGCTCGATGACATCGTTGTATGAGGAGTCCGGCAAGATGGCCGCGAAACGCAGGTCGACCTTCAGATCAAGAACAAACTCAGCTTCACGGAAAACGATGAAGACTGGGTTGAAGTTCTGAAGCGGGCATGGGACACATTCTCTGACGGCACTTTCGATCCCACAGTGCACCGGATCGGCGTCGGCATCGGCACTTACATTGCTCGGGTCGACCAGCATTATCAGTCGATCCTGACCTGGGCGACCTACAGCACCGACGGGCAGCATTTCCGGGAGCGCATCGAGAAGGGCGATTACTCACATAAGGACAAACTGGCGTTCGTGAACACCGTGCGTGCCGTCCTTACGGCGCATGCCGGACGAGTTCCAACGGATGACGGAATCTGGAGGTTTCTCGGTTCGTTCGTTATCATCCATTTTGACTTTCAGTCAGGCGAGGCGTCTCGCGATGCCATGAGCGTCGTTGACCGGCTCAAGGGACTACTTGCCCCAGCGAATCGCGGGCTTGCGGCGGGAATCTGGAACCATTTGGTCAAGAAGGCCGGTGAACTGATCCGGCTGGAGGCGGGGCTACCCGAGCTACGCTGGTCGAACAGCTCAGTCGAGATGGCTTTTCTGTCGGATCTGCGCCGTCGTTTTGGAAGGACATCGCCGCCTTGCAACGAGAGTCCACACTCGCACTCGGCGACATCAAGTCGGATATTCACGGGCTGCGACTGCATCGGGCTGACGCTTACCAAGAAGTGCGCAAAAGTCTGGGGGACGCGAGGTTCATTCAGATTGATGGCGAACCGGGGTCGGGGAAGTCCGCGCTGTTAAAGGACCTGGCAGAGGAATGCCGTCGCAACGGGCCGGTTCTGATATTGAAAGATACGCGAATTCAACCGAAGGGCTGGGCTTCGCACGCACATGTGTTAGGGGTATCGGCGGATCTGCCCGCTTTGCTTCGTGAGTACGCCTGTGGCGGTACTCCCGTTGTCTTCATCGACGGAATCGATAAGATCGTCGATCCCGCGATCCAACTTACTGTGAACGACGTGCTGAAAGCGATCGCGTTTGATGACGCACTCGCGCAATGGCGAATCGTCGTTACGGTGAGAGAACAGAATCTCAGGCACCTCGAAACATGGCTCGATCCGGATGCGCTGAAGAAGCTGCCGTTGCGGACGGTGACGATCGGAGCGCTCGACGATAACGAACTTGATACCGTTGCCACGCGCTTTCCGCGGCTGCGACCTCTGCTCAGCCAACCGGGCAATGCCGATATCATCTTGCGGCGGCCATTCTTCTTGGATGCCATGCTAACCCTCTCGGGGCGTGAGGGAACGGGTCGGCTTCCGGCGACCGAAGTGGAGTTGCTGAAGCTGTGGTGGGAGATGGGCGGTTCGGACGGTTCGGACCGAGCCGATTTTTCGCTTGCTCAACACCGGCGGAATCTGCTGCTGCAATTGGCAGAACGGCTGGCGGCGGCACCTAACAAGCCGATCACCATCAATGACCTCGCACCAGAAACGGTCACCGAACTGAAATCGGCAAGCATACTGAGGGACAAGGATCTCGGTCACTCGGTCGTGTTCACGCACGACATCTATGAGGAATGGGCCTTGTGTCGGCTTCTCATCAGCCGAGGCCCAGATGTCGCTGCTTTCCTGAAGAGTCATAGGGAAGCGGACACGTTTGTTCGGCCCGTCCAACTCTTTGGGACGTAATTGCTTGAGACCCAACCCTCCGCCGACGGTTGGAAGGCCCTATACGAGAATACGGGCGACGCGGCTTTGCGTCCTGTCTGGCAGCGCGCGGTCCTCACTTCTTGCCTTCATTCAACACGGGCCACGCAATTGCTGCGCAGCGTTGCCGACTACCTTCTCGAAGACAACGGTAATCGTCTCCGAAAGATGTTGATGGCGCTTGCCACGACTGAGG
>JBEKHU010000341.1:0-4696 GCA_050012115.1 Bryobacteraceae bacterium
TCGGAGGCCGCTCTTGCGCCGGTCTCGTGTGCGAAATCCGTCGCTGGAACGCCGCTGTGCCAGTGTTTTTCGCCCGCACCGTGGCCGAGGAATTGGAGGCGCTGCCCGAAGGCACGGGCGCCTTCTGCGGATTGGGCAACCCGGGCGCGTTCCGGGCGACGCTGGCGCAGACCGGCGTCCAGCCCGCATTCTTCGATGTCTTTCCCGATCACCATCGCTACAGCCGGCGTGAAGTGCAGGAGCTGCTCGCGCGCGCGCCGGCGCTGGTGACGACGGAGAAGGATTGGCTGAACCTGCCGGCCGAGTTTCAGAGCGACGCCCGCATCCATGTGCTGCGGATTCGCACGGAAGTGGATCACGCGGACGAGTTGCTCAACCTGGTAGAAGCACGCCTTCGAGCTGCAGCAACGCCAGCTTGACCTCCAGGCCGCCGCCGTAACCGGTCAGGCTGTCGTTCGTGCCGATGACGCGGTGACAAGGCACGAAAATCGGCAGCGGATTGCGCCCGTTCGCCGCACCCACGGCGCGCACCGCCGCCGGTTGGCCGAGCGCGCGGGCGATGTCCAGGTAGGTGCGGGTGTGGCCATAGGGAATCTCTTCCAGCGCTTTCCAGACCCGGAGCTGGAACGGCGTCCCCGCAGGCCGCAGCGGAATGGAGAAGGCCTCCCGCTCACGAGCGAAGTACTCGCCGAGTTGCTGCACGGCCGCAGCGAGCACGCTGTTCGAAGGCTCGCGCGCCCACTCGCGCGGCCAATCTGGGGGCGGCGCTTCCGGAGAAGAAGCGAACGACGCGCGCACCAGCGCCTCGCCGTCCGAGGCCAGGAAGAGCGCGATGTCGTAAGCAAAGGCGGCTGAGGTCCAGACTGGCATGGCAATCGCAAGCGGCTAGGGCAGCCCGATCTCGCGCAGGAAGCGCGCCGCTTCTTCCGGCGGCGTGGGATTGATGTAGAAGCCCGTGCCCCATTCGAAGCCGGCGACGCGCGTCAGCTTGGGGATGATCTCGATGTGCCAGTGGTAATAGTCGAAGGGCGCGTCCTGCACAGGGGCGGTGTTCAGGATCAGGTTGAAAGGCGGGAATTCGAGCGCCTGCTCCATCTTGCGCAGCAGGGCGCGCGTGACCCAGGCTAGGTTGTGGAGCGTGGCGTTGTCGGCCTTCTCGTAATGCGAGGCGTGACGGCGCGGCATGATCCAGACCTCGAAGGGGAAGCGCGCGGCGTAGGGGCAGAGCACCGTGAAGTGGTCGGTTTCGAGCACCACGCGCTGTTGCGACTCCGCCTCGTGCTGGATGATGTCGCAGTAGACGCAACGCTCGCGGTAGTCGTAGTGGCGCTTGGCGCCTTCCATTTCCTCGATCACGCGCTTGGGCACGATCGGCAACGCGATGAGCTGCGAGTGCGGGTGCTCGAGCGTCGCGCCGGCGCTTTCGCCGTGATTCTTGAAGATCAGCAGGTAGCGCAGCCGGACGTCTTTCTTGAGATCCAGCATGCGGTCGCGGACGGCGAAGAAAAGGTCTTCGTATTCCTTCTCGGCCAGCTCTCCGGGCGAGGCCTTGTGATTGGTGGTCTCGATGAGCACCTCGTGCGCGCCGATGCCGTTCATGCGGTCATAGAGTCCCTCGCCCTGCCGGTCCAGGGTGCCCTCGACCCGCAGCGCGGGGAATTTATTGGGCACCACGCGCAGGTGCCAGCCGGGCTGGTTGGGACCACCCGAAGAGCGGTAGGCGAGAATCTCGGGCGGCGTCTTCGACTCGTGCCCGACGCAGAAGGGGCACAGGCGCTCACCCTTGCTCACCACGCGCTCGCGCACGAAGTCTTCCGGGCGCCGCGCCCGGTCGGTTGAAATGATGACCCATCGGCGGGTGATCGGGTCTTTGCGAAGCTCTGGCAACGTCGTCTCCCATCCTTACGATTGGCAAGAAACCAGAATATATGATTCAGACCCGGCCGCCCTCCAGCGGCCAGGCGTCGGGTTGGTGTTCGATGCGCGGCGGGTCCGTGAAGACGACCGTGACGAGGTCGAAGCGGATTGCCCGGACATCGATGCGCGCGCCTCGCGCCCAGGCCCGCGCCGCCCGGCGCTGCGCGATCCGCTTGACCATATCCAGCGCGCGTTCGGGCGAACCATGCTCGTCGCCCTGGCGCGATTTCACCTCGACGAACACCGTGCGGTCGCCATCAGCGGCGACGATATCGACCTCGGCCAGCCGCGGCCCGGTCCAGTTGCGGGCGAGAATGCGATAGCCATGTTGTTGCAGATAGCGGTGGACCAGGTCCTCGGCGCGCCGGCCCAGGGCGCGGCGCGGCGTGCCCCGTCCGCGCGATGCGAAGGCGCGCAGCGCGTCGATCCGCCCCAGCAACCAGGCGAGCGCCTGCGCCGGGATGCGCGGATTCAGGGCCGCGGGACGGGAGGAGTGTTCATCGCGTCTGAGCACCCGGCCTGTTTCAGGACTTCGAACTCGAACTCCATCACCTTGCCGCGCACCACGTAGCACAAGTAGTACTCCCAAAACCGGCGGAAGCGCGGGAAGGCGTTGACCAATAGCTCGAAGCCCAGATACCTCCACACAGCCAGTAGCCGCACGCGGACCTTTTTCTCGCGGAAGCGGGCCTCGGAGTAGTAGCCGTAACCGGCATTGTCCGCGCCGAAGTAGCGGAACGAGAAGGAATTCAGGTGCCAGCGGTGGGTCGGATCGCAGAATGACGAGAAGTCGGTGTAATGCGGCGTTACCACCAGCACCGTGCCGCCGGCGCGCACCAGTCGGTGGAACTCCTCCATGGCGCGGATCACGTCGGACAGGTGCTCGATGACGTGGATTGCTTGCAGGCAGTCGAAGGAGCCGTCGCGGAAGGGGTAGGGAAAATGGTCCAGGTCGCACAGCACGTCGGCGTGCGTCCGCGGGTTGCGATCGATGCCGATGGCGCCGGGCAGTTTATTGATGCCGCAGCCGACGTCGAGAACGCGGGGCATTGTGCCGGAACCCACGAGACCAGTGTAGCGGCAGACGGCCGCCCCGGCGCTATTTGCAGACCTCCGCCAGGCACCCCTCGAGCGTCTCCAGCCCGAAGTCGGCCTGATCCCGGGTGAGCACCAGCGGCGGCGCCAGGCGAATCGAATTCTGGCCCGCGCCGAGCACCAGCATGCCGCGCCGGAAGGCCATGTCGACAAGCCGATTGCGTGTGTCGACGTCCTTCTCCTTGCTGGCTTGGTCGCGCACGATCTCGACGCCCAGCATCAGCCCGAGGCCGCGCACGTCGCCGACCACGCGGAAACGCGCCGGCCAGCAACGCATGCGCTCCAGCATGTAGGCGCCGAGGCGCGCCGCGTTGTCGGTCAGTTCCTGTTCGAGCAGCGCGATGGTCGCCAGCGCGGCTTCGACCGAGACGGGGTTTCCACCGAAGGTCGAGGCATGCGAGCCGGGCGTCCACTGCATATACTGCGCCTTGGCCACGGTGGCGCTCAGCGGCAGTCCGCTGGCGATGCCCTTGGCCAGGGTGACGATGTCCGGATCGACGCCGAAATGCTGGTAGGCGAACATCCTGCCGGTCCGGCCCATGCCGCTCTGCACCTCGTCGCACACCAGCAGAATGCCGTGGCGGCGCGCCACCGCCGCCAGTTCGTCGAAGAACTTCTTGGGCGGCACCAGGTAACCGCCTTCGCCCTGGACGGGCTCGACGAAGATGGCCGCGATCTCCTCGGCCGGCAGGATGGTCTTGAAGAGCTGTTCTTCGAGGACCTTCACGCACTCTACGTGGCAACTCTCGACCTGCTTGTCATAGGCGCAACGGTAGCAATACGCGTAGGGAATGTGCGTCACCCCGCCCAGCAGCGGCGCGAAGCCGCGCTTCTGGACGCTTTTCGAACCGGTCAGTGAAAGCGCGCCCATGGTGCGACCATGGAAGCCGCCCAGGAAAGCGACGAACTTGTCGCGCCCGGTGTGGTAGCGCGCCATCTTGAGCGCCGCTTCAATCGCCTCGGCGCCCGAGTTGCCGTAATAGACGCGGCGCGGCTCGAGCCTCGGGTCGCCGCCCGTGACCAGGCGCGCCAGCTTCTCGCCCAGTGCGACCATGTTCTCGTAGTAGAAATCGGTTCCGGACATGTGCAGGAACTTCTCGGCCTGCCTGCGGATCGCCTCGACCACCCGCGGATGGGCGTGACCGGTGGCGCAGACCGCGATGCCCGCGTTGAAGTCCAGAAACCGGTTGCCGTCCACGTCCTCGACAATCGCGCCGTCGCCCCGCGCGATCACCAGCGGGTAGGTCCGCGTCGAGGACGGAGAAAGGATGGCCAGGTCCCTTTCCACCACCGCCCGGGCCTTCGGCCCCGGCAGCTCGGTGAGCAGATGCGGCAGATCGTGACGTTCGGAAACGGGTGTGTTCATCGCTCGCCCTCCAGGCATTGGAATCAGGAACCACAGAGCGGCCGGAACGGCCGGATACGAGGGCGCGCGACGCGCTAGTCCGTCGCGAAGAGGGAGGGCCGGCTTGTGGCTGGTTTCATCACCACACATCTATTGTACGGGAGCCGGCGACCGGCGGGAACCCCTGCGCCGCCTGACTTGCCTGGCTCCGCGGCGTCCCTGCGGCGCGGCCGCCGCCGGCTCGTGTACAATCGCGGCCAAGGAGCACCGAAGGCTTGAAACTGGCGCTGGAGATTACTCCCGTGGAGGCGAAACGCAGGATCGAGGCCGGAGAGGCCA
>JBEKHU010000342.1:0-4696 GCA_050012115.1 Bryobacteraceae bacterium
CTCCTCCAGCACCCCCAAAAAGCAGGCGGGCCGCTACAGCGTAGCGGCCTGATCTGCCTAAGTGATTGTTTATCAATACCTTAGAAAAGTGCAGACCGCTACTAGTAGCGGCCTGGCCTCTCCCACCCGCATTGTAGACCTGCCCCGCCAGCCCCTGCCGCACCCGCATTCTACTCCGCGCGCGAACCCCGTCGGCCGGCCCCGCGGCCAGCGCGGCCGTGGCTCAATACTGGAAGCCGGGCAGGTCGACGCGGCTGGCGACGTGATCCTTGATCCAGTGGGCATCCCACCACTCCTTGGGGTCGATCTGCACGCCGTCGAGCTGCATGCTGAAGTGGATGTGGTCGCCGCCGGCCATGCCGGTCTGACCGCTCTTGCCGAGGATCTGGCCCTGCTTGACCAGGTCGCCCTCATGGACGGCGATCTCGCTCAGGTGGCCGTAGATCGACTGCAGTCCGTAGCCGTGGTCCAGCACGATGCAGTTGCCGTAGATGCCGAGCGGGGCGGCGTAGACGACGCGGCCGTCGTTCGAAGCCTCGACGCCGATATGCTGCGTGACGGAGAGGTCGTAGCCCAGGTGCACCTGCTGGTCGATCTTCTTGCCCTGGTACATGTAGTTGCGGACGTCGGCGAAGTTGGACTCAACCTGGGAGTTGCGCTGCTGGCGGAAGGGTTGCGACCACAGGAAGCGGGCTTCGGATTTGAGCCGCAGATCGGACAAAGCCTGGTTGTTGGCGCGGCGCATTTCGCCATTGACCTTCAGAAAACGCGTCACGGGATCGCCCGAGCCGGTGGGGTCGA
This sequence comes from Bryobacteraceae bacterium, assembly GCA_050012115.1. Taxonomy (GTDB): domain Bacteria; phylum Acidobacteriota; class Terriglobia; order Bryobacterales; family Bryobacteraceae; genus CAIVVT01. The sequence continues at coordinate 802 of JBEKHU010000342.1, forward strand.
GTTCGGAGATCACCTTCTGGATGAAGCGGTCGTCGATGGCCATGTCGCGGGTGCGGTACTTGGGCTGCTCCTTCTTGGGGAAGCGGATGACCATTCCGCCCGTGACCTCGTTACCCGCGGGGTTGGTGGCGTAGACCAGCGGGACGGTCTGCGGGGGCATGTTCCAGGCGAAGGCGAAGAGCGAGAAGAAGCCGGGCTTGCCGCCGGGCATGGGCCAGGCGCGGAAGCGCTGCTCGCCGACGCGGACGCCGGCCTCGGTCCAGTAGCCGGAGACGCTGAAAGTGACCAGGTCGGCCATGCCCAGGTAGAGGTAGTGCTGCTCGGAGTCGACGCTGAGGGCGGGGGGACGGGTCACCACGGTCACCGTGCGGATGGCGCTGGCGGTGCTCGCGCGGAAGTCGTTGGAGGTGGCTTCGACGATCAGGCGCGCGGGGCCGTCCTTGAGGCTGGGCGTCGATCTCACGCCCGCCGTGAAATGTACGATCGCGTCGGAGACGTGGCGCTGCCAGAGGAAGCGGCGGGCCGGCTGCGTGTTTTCGAAAACGGGGTAGCGGACGCCGTTCTGCTCGATGGAAGCGGCGAGGCGGCGGAAGCCATGCGGGGCGCTGACGCGCACGCTGATGGGGGTCGCGGCGCCGATGGCCGTGACCGAGGAGGGCAGATCCAGGGAAGGCGTGGCCGAAAGGGTCAAGAGCAGCGCGAGGGCCGCGCCCAGAACGACAACAACGAAGAAAATGCTCCGCATCTTAGACTTCCAGGGTAGCGCGCCGCTTCCGGAAGCGCGGCAGACGAGCGGCAGGGTCGGCGGGCGCCGGTGGCGGATGCCTGCTGCGCCGGAAACCGACTGAAGAGGTTTTGGACACCGGAAAAGCCATCATCGGCAGCCACACGCCGGGCGGCCCAAGTGGGGAGCGCCGGCCAGGGAAGAGGCGGCCGAAGAGGGAGCGTCGGAGCGCACGGCGAGAGGTCATCTCGAAAGCAGCGCCAACGGTCGCAGGCCCGCGGCAGACCGCCCCCCGCTCCCAGGACCAGTGGATGGTCCGGGGAGCCGAGGCGGCGACAGGAGGGTCGATGTGTACTTACGGATGAGTGGGATTGATGGTCGTTGGGTCGGAAGCGGTGGCTGAGGGCGCGCCGCCGCCACCCACGGTCGCACGATTGATCGCGGTCAGCGGCGCGGAGGGCGAGACATAGACGCCTACGCTAATGACCGGGTACGAGGCGGCAGGTCCCAGCACGTCGCTGCGTGAGCAGGTGGCGGAAGAGAGGGTGCAACTCCAGCCCGTGCCCGAGATCGAGGTCAGGTTAATGCCGGCCGGAACGAACTCGGTAACGGAGACCTTGCCGACGGTCGGCCCGGCCGATGCGGCGTCTGTCACCTTGAGAGTGTAGTAGGCGAGAGTCTCGCCACGATAGAAGTTGCCGGTGTGGGTGGAAGTGATCGACAAGCGGGGCGCAAGCGCGACGTACTTCGCCGTGACCGTCTTCGGAGCGCTCATCGTGACCTTGCACGCGGCCGTGCCCGTGCAGGCGCCGGACCAGCCGGTGAACTTGTATCCGGGCTTGACCGTTTGGGTGACAGTCACTATGGTTCCACTGTCATACCAACCCAGCGAGGCGGGAAGGATCGTGCCCGCGCCGGGAATGCTCACGGCGGTGGTCAACTGATACTGCGTCTTGAAGTTGGCTTTGTAAGTAATGGACGCGGCGGGCGCAACGCTGTGCGAGGCGGCGCCGCCGTCACTCCAACTGGTAAAGACGTAGTGTGTGCCCGCCGGACCCGCCTGCGGCGTCGTCGCGACGAGGGTGTGGGTGCTGCTGGCGGCCCACTCAAGGATCTCGTTTGCAGAGATCGTGTTCCCGTCGACGGTGATGATGGTCCCGGCCTGCGACGTGGTGAGCGTGACGACGACGCCCCCGGCGGAACCGGTGTTCACAGCCAGACTGTGATTGACGCCGGCGCCGATGGCCGCCGCACTGGTCAGACCAGCGGAGACCAGGTTCTCCTCGTAGGTGTTGTCGCCCCAGGCTGAGACGGTTCCGGTCTTCTTCAGCGCGAGGCTGTGATTGCCGCCGGCGGCGACGGCCCCGATGTTGGTCAAGCCCGAGGGCAAGGTGATCTGGCCATAGCTGTTGTCACCCCAGGCCGTGACGGCTCCGGTATTGTCTAGCGCCAGACTGTGGTTCGCGCCGGCGGCGACGGCCACAACGCCGACCAGACCGGCAGGCGGGAGGATCTGGCCGAGTGAGTTGGACCCCCAACCCACGACCGACCCGTCGCTGCCCACGGCCAGGCTGTGGCTCGTGCCGGCGGCGACGCCCACGGCATTGGACAGCGTTCCGGGTACATTAATCTCGCCGTCCACGTTGTAGCCCCAGCCAATGACGGTTCCATCGCTCCTCACAGCCAGGCTGTGATAAGCGCCGGCGGCGATGGCCACGACGTTGGTCGCGCTCACGACCGTGGGAGCTTGCCCATAGGTGTTGTCGCCCCAGGCCACGACCGTTCCGTTGGTCTTCAGAGCCAGGGTGTGATAGGCGCCGGTCGCAATCGCCGCGACACCCGTCAAGCCCACGGGCAGGGTGGTCTGGTGATGGGAGTTGTCGCCCCAAGCCAGGACGGTCCCGTCGGCCCTCTGCGCGACCGTGTGCGCCGCGCCGCCGGAGATGGCGACAATATTCGTCAAGCCCGCGGTCAAGGCGGACTGCAAGTTGGCGTTCGAGCCCCAGGCCAGGGGATAGCCGGTAGCGGCGACCGCTGTCACGTCATTGGCGGTGAGCGAGGCCGTGGTGGACGTGCCCAGATAGAGTTTCGCGACGTTGGTCAGGCTCGCGGCGGCGGTTGAAGCGACCTGGGCGACGAGCACGATCGCCGGATACCTCTGGCCGCCGGAGAGCGCGTCGCTGCGATTGCAGGAGTTGGTCGCGCAGATCCACCCCGAGCCGGTCATGGAGACCAGCGTCATGCCGGTGGGCAGAGTGTCGGTCACCGTGATCTTGGTGCTGGTCGCAGCGCCGGTGGGTCCATTGGCGACGCGCAGCAGATAGACGGCAGTCGTCTGATTCTGCAGGAAACGGCCGCTGTGGGACGAGGTAAGCGACAGGCTGGGAGTCGTCAGGCTGATCGTGGCAAAATTCGCGATGACCGAGGCGGGCGCATTCATCGCCACCTTACAGGCTCCGGTGCCCGTGCAGGCCCCCGACCAACCGGTGAAGGCGTTGCCCAGGGAGGGGGTCGCTGTCAGGCTGACGACCGTGCCCGCGTTGTACCAGTAGTTGCCGTCCGGGGAACTGATGGTGCCCCCCGTCGTAGGGCCGATGGTCAACTGATACTGGGTCACGAAATAGGCCGTGTAAGTGGTGGGCACGGTGGGGCTAACGGAGTGCGAAACGGCGCCGCCGTCACTCCAGGAGCTGAAGATATACTGAACGCCCGAGGCCGACGACGGTATACTGACGCCCAGGTTGTGGGCCACGCTGGGGACCCAGTTGAACAGCACGCCTGAACCGCTGTAGGCGGTGGGTCCATCCACAGTAACGCCCGGGAGGCCGAGGCTCGAGGCGGTGGCGCTGGCCTTGACGATGATCGGAATCGTGGCGGGGGCCACGGAGGTCAAAGCCAGGCTGTGATATCCGCCGGCGGCCACTGACGTGACGTCGGTCAGGCTCGGGGGTACCTGCAACTGGCTATAGCCGTTGTAGCCCCAGGGCACGATGGTTCCGTTGGCCAGCAGCGCCAGGCTGTGGTCCCAGCCGGCGGCGATGGCCACGGCATTGACCACCGTTCCGGGCACGCTGCGCTGCAGATAGGTGTTCGCGCCCCACCCCACCACGCTGCCGTCGCTCTTTAGAGCGAGAGTGTGATAAGCGCCGGCGACGATGGCCACGACATTGG
>JBEKHU010000343.1:0-4691 GCA_050012115.1 Bryobacteraceae bacterium
GCCTCGGTTTTCGCCTTGCCCACCGTGAGCGTCTTCTTGTGGATCAGGTCGATCTGCGACCACCGGATCTCGCGCAATTCCTTATCACGGAGTCCTGTGTTCAAATCCAACGCGAGGGCTGCACGCATCTGCGGCGTGCGCAGCTTTTGCGCCTCCTCCAGCATCCGCGCCTTCTCCTCCGTGCTGTACGGGCGGCCGGGCGAGGGGGGCAACGGCAGCTTCAGCGCCTTGTCGCGGCGTAGCATCGCGCGAATCAGAACGCCCTGCTCGCCGCACAGCCGGATCAACAACTGCACCTCATCGTTGATGGTTTTCGGGCCGGCTTTCTCATTCAGGCGATCGGCTTGATACCGCTTCACGACATTCGGCGTAATCTCCACCACCAGACTGCCGCCAAGTAGCCTGCTCACATGCCCGAGGGCATACTCCGCGTACGTCGGCGACTGGTGTTTGGCTCTGTAATCTTCGAGGAATTCATTCGCCGCTTGCTGGATCGTTTTCCGCTGCTGTTCGCGGGCTTCCTCTTCGATGACCTGGGTGTAGCTCTTCTCTAATCGCTCGCGCTGGCGGCGTTCCTCCGCGATGGCCTGAGGCTTATTCGCGGTGCCGGTGGAGCCGCGGTGCCGCCGCCCGTCCAGATTGAATTCGTAATGGTAGAGCCTACCGTTCTTGAAGACGCTCATTCGGTGGAACTTAGCCTGGACCCCATTCAGGTCTCGGGCTACTCATACAGTCAAGTTGATAGTCGACGCGGGCGGCCACGACCACGCCTGGGTTGATTACTGGTCCTCTCGGCGCCACCGCCAGCGGGCTGCGATTCCAGAAACGCCGTGATGTCCGCGAGCTTATATCTGATCGTCGTTCCGTTAATTCGCCGGAAGGGGCAGCCGGTGTCTAATCGCCGTTCATTCTGCAAGACCTTCACGCTGCATCCACGGATGGCGGCGTAAACGTGCTCATCCACCCACGCCCATGGGACCGCTGGCACTTGCGTCAGATCGACTGGCCGTGGAACACCGCTCATACCGTTCCGTCCTACTCCAGCACGCGCCCGTTAAACGTCCGCTTCCATTCGTGAATCTCAAGCACAACGGCGGGATCCCGGATCTGAATGACACGCCGAACTTCAGCCGCCGTGTAAACGGTGCCTCTCGGCTCGCCCAGACGACGGGCATCATCTTCGTCCGCCACGATAAAAAGGCAACCCGACTCGGCGCTCCACAACTCGATGGCCCGGCCTTTCAGCACGTCTTCAAGAGGCTCAGGTTGCCTCGGTTCCTTCCGTCGATCCAGCGCCCGCCTCGCAATGCTCAGGTAGTCAGGCATGGCGTTTTCGCTCCGCTGGAGGTGCGCCAAAAGCGCGATAAGCGCGGTAAGTCATCACTTCCACTCGCCTTTACGCTCTTTTCGCGCTTTTCGCGCCCCTTCACTGGCTGCAAACCAGCGCTCGACCGGCCGGCCGCCGGTGTTTTCCTTCTTGAACTCAACTACGCCGCGTTCGCCCAAGATGCGCAGCGCGGCGCCGATCTCCTCGGACGAGCGGTGCCTTATTGCATCGTCAGCCTGCCGGGCGGGGTCTTCACGGCAGCGGGCGCCGGCGTCAAGACCAACCTGCTCTTCTTCACCAAGGGCGGCCCGACGCGCCAGATCTGGTACTACGACCTCTCCGACATCAAGGTCGGCAAGAAGAAGCCGTTCACGCTCGACAAGTTCGCCGATTTCTTCGACCGACTCCCTGCGCGCTCGGACAGCGACCGAAGTTGGACCGTCCCCCGCGCCGACATCGACGCGCGCAACTACGACCTGAAGGCCGTGAACCCGAACGCCAAGTCGAATGAGGACACGCGCACGCCCGCGGAACTGCTCGACATCATCGAGGCCAAGCAGAAGGAGATCGCAGAGTTGATCGCCGCGCTACGCCAGTGAGGAGACACACGCACTCAGGACTCGCGTCCTGTTCAGTTAGTGTCTGCACGGGCACCCGTGCAGATATCAACTGCTACTCGAGCATGAATCTCGGATGCCGCGGCGCGAGGAGACACTTGGCTGCTCAGGCAGGACAGGAGCTCACAACCCTTCGGTTAACAGCCAAATGACTTGTAGACGCCTCGCATTGCAAACACAAGGCTTAGGCCCACGCAAGAGCCAGTTTTCGTGGAAATTGGGGGCCATTGGGCGACTGCCTGAGGGACCGAATGGAGGCGTCGCCTAGCCGATACTACTACCGAGCCGCTGCCTGAGGTAGGGTCGGGCGGGCTCGGTCGTCGGAGGGACATTCAGCTTCGTCATGAATGCCCTTGGCGCTTTATACCGCGTACTGAGAGGCCGCGAACTGACGGCTCCCGGCGCTCAAGTGCGGCTCGACGGCTCGTGGGCGCGGCTGGAAATATCTTGATCGCCTAAACTGCGGTCGGAGTCGCAGGGGCAGGTACCCGTTCGAATACTCGGGCCATACGCCACCCAGGCTGGTGCCCTAAGCAGGGCTTGTGAATGAAAATGCCAGTCGGGCCGCGATTGCGGGAGACTGCTCCCGGCGCGGCCCGACGCAATGTGCGACTCTTGTAGTTCTGGCTATCAGGATTTGTGCGTGATCCGCAACACCCACGCGCATTCGCCGGTCTTCGCGCCAGGAACCTCAATCTGCAAGCCGTTGGCGTCGCGCGTCCACTTGACCTCGGCATCGGAGCCGAGCAACTGGATCTTGCCGATGGTGCCGAGCTTTTCGGCTGAGCCTTGCGCCAGGGACTTGATGGTGATCTTGCCGTTTTCCGGCCATCCAAGCGCGATGGCGTACAGGGCATCGCCCTTGGTTGTGAAGCGAATATCCTGGCTCTTGTAGGCCTTCGTTGCAGTGTCGTTGAACGAGCCGCCGACAACTTTGGTGGGACCCTCGCCATAGATGTTCCATGGGCGCGTGCCATAGATTGCTTCGCCGTTGACGGAGAGCCAGCGCCCCATATCGAGCAGGATCTTCTGCTCTTGTTCAGGAATCGTGCCGTCCGACTTCGGTCCGATGTTCAACAGAAGGCAGCCGTTCTTGCTGACGATATCGATGAGCTGATGGATGAGCGACTGCGGCGAACGGAACGAGTCGTTCTCGATGTAGCCCCAGCTTTTGATGCTGATGGAAGTATCGGTCTGCCAGAAGCGAGCCTCGGGTTTGTCCAACTGGCCGCGCTCGATGTCCAGGACCGCGACGCCCTGCGGGTACGCGTCGAACTTATAGTTGATCGCGGCGGTAGAGCCACGTTTGGCGGCGTCGTTGTAATAGAAGGAGGCGAAGCGCTGTAGATACGGCTCAAACTCTTTCGTCTCGATCCACCAGTCGAACCAGACGATCTCCGGGTGGTATCTGTCAACGATCTCGGCCGTGCGCGCCAGCCAGTCGTTCAGGTACGCCGCATCGGTGTGTCCATTCCAGTGCATTCCATTCTTCAGCGGGGACACGCCCACGTGCGCCGGCCCGTAGAATGCCGCGTACTGCGGGTCGCGCACGTCGGAGTCGAACGCCCGCCCCTGGTTCAGGAAGAAATAGTGTTCGGCCCGGTGGCTGGAGACGCCGAAGTGCAATCCCGCGGCGCGGACCGCCTCCGACAATTCGCCGACCACGTCGCGATGCGGCCCCATCTTCTCGGCGCACCAGTCGGTGAGGTCGGAATTGTACATTGGGAATCCGTCATGGTGTTCGCCCACGGGCATGACGTACTTCGCGCCTGACCTGCGGAAGAGATCCGCCCATGCCTTCGGATCGAACTGCTCCGCTTTGAACTGGGGAATCAAATCCTTGTATCCGAACTTCGACTGCGGGCCGAAGGTCGCAACGTGGTGCTTAAACTCCTTGCTCCCCTGGTGATACATTTCGCGCGGATACCACTCGCTGCCAAAGGCCGGAACCGAGTAGACGCCCCAGTGAATGAAGATGCCGAACTTGGCGTCCTGATACCACTCCGGGACCTGGTAGCTCTTCAGGGAATCCCAGGTTGGCTGGAAAGGACCGGCGTGGCCGGTGCTGTCGACCTGCTGAAGAATCGCCGCGCGTTTTGCGTCGAACTTCTGCGTGGCCTTCTGCCAGACCAGATCATCCGCGTCCGGGGTTTGCGCCATGGCGGTACCAAGCGCACTGAAAAGAAGCAGGGTGGCGAGTCGCATAGTGAGCCTATCGAAATCTATCAACAGCTCGGCAAAAACACAAGCTTGATCGCTAAAGTTTTCGATAACTTCGCTTAGGGCCGGACAGCGCTTTCGACGAACTTGTGGCGCTCCACGATGCCCTTCCCCTCCCTGACCGTAATCCACTGGTTGGCATCCACGCCCGGCAGAGTCTCGGTGGTGCCCTGCTGCCAGCGGATGGTGACATCAGCTTTCGTTTCGCGGGCGAGGCCGAAATGCACCCTGAAGTCACCTTGGGAGATGTGATTGCCGCCGCTGCGCACTTCATCGATCTGCTTGCGATGGCCCGCCGTGACCGTGATGCGGGCTCCAATCGCGTCGCGGCCCGACGCGGTGACAGCCCGAATGAGCAAGGAGTTGCCGTGTGGTCCGAAGTTCTTCAGCAGCGAGGGAGGTTCAAAGAGATTGACCACGACAATCTCCATGGACCCGTCGTTGTCGAGATCGCCCACGGCGATACCCCGCGATGAGTGCTTTGCGCTGATGCCCGGCCCTCCCGTATACGACATATCGAAAAACTG